>NZ_JAFLQW010000405.1 GCF_017313335.1 Phormidium pseudopriestleyi FRX01
AAGTTGCAAAAGCGGATATTTCGAGCGAGTGAATCGTACCCACAACAGGGTGGCATTACTGAGGAGCCGTGTGAGGTGAAAGTCTCATGCACGGTTCTGAAGGAGAGGTAGGGGTAGCGATGCCCCTATCGACTCTAACGATTTCCCTTAAGTAAAAGGCGATCGCTTCATTGGCTAATCTAGTCGGGGACTGGCCTCGTGCCGTTGCTACTGCTTGCAGTTGCGAATAAATCGGGTTATCAACTGCAAGCGTGGTACGGCGATCGTACAGTAACAGTGAACGCAAAGGTTTGATATAAAAGGGTTGATTGAATTTCTCAATTTCATCCCTAGAGGTCAGAGGAATTTTTTCATTAAAAATTAAGGGGCCTGATATTCGCTGCAAGACCGTAGATTCTGAATTAAACAACAAAACAGCATCTCCGGATAGATGACGCAAAACCAACATAGATGCTTCTAGTAAAATCTGCTTTCCCCGTTGGTAATTTTCCTGGGAATCCAGCCAGAACCATAAATCTAAAGTAGGCTTAAATCCAAAGGTTTCCATCATAATCGATTGACGATGCTCGGTTTCAAGAGTTGCTCCTAATACAATACCAGGCCCAAACAACCGACTCTCTTCCCACTCTAGCTCAAGTTCTTGTGACAACAGTTTTAAAACGTCTAAGGGTTGCCAATCCGTGACAATTCTTAATTCATATTCTAACGACATAAATTCCTCTTTTTGTCAAAAAAATGGCTAAGGTGCGTCAAACCAATATCTGATGAACTAATCCAATAATTTAAGTTTTTGACGCCCCATTTTAGCTATCCTTCCCGAATAAAAGGCGCGATCGCCTGGACAAATTCAGCCGTTGCTTCATAGGGTAAAACATTCCGCCCATTAATTTTTACCCCTTTTCCATTCGGTAAAGCATTCAAATAAGCCGCCAATCGCTCATCAGGGGTTTCCCTTAACCCTTCCCGACTAATATTAGACGTATTTTGCCCAATCACAACTAAAGTCGGTTGCTGAATATTGGAGATATCCTGTTCATAATCTTCCCGCCAAAACCCCGCCAAAAAAGCAAACACCGCGTGGCGACTCTCCAAATTAGCAGCCCCTTTCTCCAACATATTCAGCCAATTCTCATCTACAGAATTGGGATTTTCAAACAGTTGTTTAATCGAAAATGATTTTAAAAACTTTCGACTGCGGGCATACCGATAAAATGCCGTTCCCCAGGGCGTATCAAATAACAAATTCCACCGGAGGTTATTTTGGATATCTGACCCTTCTCGGGTCATAATTTTCCACCCCGGAGGGCCTGATAATGCCAGCTTTTTAATCCAGGGCGTTTCCCCGGATGGTAATTCTTTATCCAGTTGCACTAATTTAATCGCAACCGGAAACAATGCCCCTTGGGTGACAATAATCACCGGCTTTTTCACAACAGTTTTGATAAAATGCAAGACTTGTTCGGCCCAATCTTGGGGAGTATAAGTCACCCGAGGCATATCGCTATCCCCACATCCCAGTAAATCTGGATTGTAAATGGGATTTGTATTTCCTGCTTGATACCACGCTTCGCAAAACCGATACCAAAAATTACCCGATAAACCCACCCCAATCGGATGAATTAATACCAGGGGAGTGTTCGCATCTTCGGCATGATGCACTTGATAGGAACATTGATAATTTTTCCAGTTATAAAACTGGGTTTGTGGAGAGGATTCAATAGACATGGTAATGTTTAAGGCTTGAGTTAGAGATGACCAAGATACAGAAGAAAAAACAAAAATTAGGGCTGCCTAATCTACAGAAACCGCATCTACGTCAACGGTTTGAGTTTCAGGATGGGATGATTCAGAATCAACTTCCCCCTTGACGTTACTGGGATTTAAGCTTTGCATCCATTCGGTGAGCAGTTCAGAAATGCCCCCTACTAACAAAAATAGTAAAGCTACATCATCAATTTGTCCTAAAATAGGGATGAAATCTGGGGAAATATCCAAAGGACTAATCAGATACAGTAAACTTGCTAAAATTACAGGCCACCGATATTTAGGATTGCGGAGGACCGTGCGATATAAGCTAGAAATAATGGAGAGGGAAAATTTCATGGAGACCTACTTTATAACCCTTTAAAGAAATCAACTGGATTCGATTATAAACCAAAATTTGCCAAATTTGGAGGGACTGAAGAGGTGATGGAAAAGTTTCTCCCCAGTCCCTTGCCTGTTTCCTCTGCCCGTTTTCTGGATGAGGTTATATACTATCCGTGGTACTCGTAAAGTTAAATGCTTTGACGCGCACACCGGGAACGACGCTACCCCCAAAGCGTTGCACTGTTGTGAGGGCATCCACCTCTCGCAACATCGCCGGTAAACTTTGATTAAAGCGCAGGTTTTCGATGGGGTAGGCAATTTCCCCATTTTCAATCCAAAATGTACCATCCCGAGTCATGCCGGTGACTTCTAAGGTGCGCGGATTGATATAGCGCACATACCAAGCGCGACTGACTAGGATGCCTTGTTGAGTTTGGGCAATTAAATCAGCGATACTCGCTTCGGAACCTGTCATGGCGATGGGATACATCATCCCGGTGGGTTGTTTACCCTGCTGTTGCGCCCAATAGCGACTGTAGGAGAGGGTTTGGGGAATGCCATTGGTGATGATGTCCAAGGGTGTATTACTCAATCCATCCTCGAAAAAGGTGCCGGATTGCAATAAGGGATGGGCGGGATTACGCTGGACTTGTACCAAGGGACTAAACATTGTTTCTCCGACGCGATTCCCAGCGGATTTGCCTGCTGCATCGGTGTGAGACATAAACGATCGCCCTTCGTCGGCGGCCCTGGCATCTAAATTCCAAATCAACCAAGGCAGTAAGTCGGCAAAAGCTGCTGCATCAAAGATGACGGGATACACACCCGGTTGAATTTTGCGGGGAGACTGCGAGGCAACGGAACGGGCGATCGCCTGTTCGGTCATTTGTGCGATCGGGAGGCGATCGAGGGCAAAACCCGTGCGAGAAGTCCAACTGGACCCCTTGCCAATTTTAGCCGTTACGCTGAACTCTGCCTCAGTTTTGCGATCGCTTGCCAATACCCCCAGAGAATTGCCGATCGCCCGAATCGTGGCAGAGACACTCAGAGTCCCGGAACTTTCCACCCCAGCTTGTGCCGCCTTCTCACAAACCTGTTTAACCATTTCGCCTCGCCGCAAGGGAGAAACCGTGGCAGTGGCATCATCAAAAGCGGGAATCCGGCGATCGTAGAGTTGGGGTTCGAGGAGGGGAACCCATTCCGGGTCCTCCGGCGCAATTCGTGCGAGTTCTTCCGATTGGCGCAGGGTTGTGGCGATCGCCTCCGGATCCAGTTCCGAAGTAGATGCCGAAGCACTCCGTTTGCCAAAATAACTGGTAATCGTGAGATTAAATCGACTTCGACTAATATTTTGGGTAATTTGATTCTCGGAAAACCGACTCAGAGAGGATTCCCCCTCACTCAGACTCACGAAAACGCCGTCGGATTGGGATTGCTTCAGGGTCGATTCCACCAAGGATAAGGCTTGGTCCTCACTCATTAAAATGGGGGCAGTTGCTGGGGTCATAGGAATTTTAGAATTGAGAGCTTATCGTTTATTTTATCATTGGGGAGGCAATAGTCTGGGGGATTTTTGTTTCTATTTGGGTGTAAAGGCAGGTCAGGAGAAATTCTTCAACTGAAGCAAGTCAAACAATCAGCTAATCACTAATTGGGATAACTCTATAAGAATACCACAATCTGAAGTTGATTATTTGCCGATCGCCCCACTTCCTCAATCTTGAATTCCCCCTTAAATAACCTTGAAAAAACGAATTTCTGACCCAGAACTATGATAAATTGATGAAAATTTCTGTCAGAAACCCGGTTTCTTGTCCTTTGCCGCAATAATCGGGTTGATTCTGTAGGCGATCGCCACCCTAATCGATTATAAATAGATCATCGATCGCCCGAGAGGGTGTGTCTTGACTGCTGTATCGATTAACTTATTGTATCGGATGCAACGGATTTATGCCTACAGAGTCGTTTGAGAATAATAGTATCGGTTGGCAAATCCAACTCTTCCGACAAAATATATCCGAATGGTGGGAACGGCAAACCTCTAAACTGGAACTCCCAGAATTCCCTCAGTTGGAAATTTCGGGATTAGATCAAGTGGCAAGGGTCATCGGGTGGGCGATCGCCATTTTACTGGCAGTCTGGTTTCTCTGGCGTATTTCTGATGTCTTGGTCCCTTATCTCTATCGGGTTTTCGGTCCGACTCCTGTTAAGGGTCAAGAAACGACGCTCACCCCCAGATTATCCGTGGAGGAATGGTTAAAGCGATCGCGCCAGTTTCAGAGTAAGGGCAATTATGGCGAAGCTTGTCGCTGTTTATATTTGGCAATGTTACAAGGGTTAAATGATCGAGGCCTTATTCTCCACCAACCCAGTTTAACAAATCGCGAATATCAGATATTACTCCAGCAAAATATCCGTAGTTCTGCTTATCAAACCCTGTTGCAAACCCACGAACAATTCTATTTTGGCAATCAAAATATTACTGCGGATAAATTGGGGGAATGTCAGGAAGCATATCGAGAAATTGAGAGGAAATCATGAACCTGTCGAATCGTAAATTAGGGGTGTTTGCTGTTCTGGCGATCGGGGCGATTATCCTGCTCACTTTTGTGATGGCCCCGGCAAACAGTGGCCGAATTAATAATGGTTCAACTTATCGACTGAATCCCGATGGATATGGGGCCTGGTACGCTTATATGGAAGCCCGAGAAGTCCCCATTCAACGGTGGAAAAAACCGGGTTATGAATTAATCGAAAGTGAAGCGATTGATCCGTCGGTGACCTTGATTCATGTTGACAGTCGGTTCACCCGGGAAAGACGAGGCGAAAGCGATTCAAACCTCCTATCTGAATTAGAACAAAACTGGGTCAAACAAGGGAATATTATCGTCATTCTAGGGATAACAACGCCGGTTACTGAAGCGCCATTTAGCACCCTTCAGGAAAGCGATTTTGGGGAAATAAAAATTGATACGATGAGACGGAACCGTAACGCCAGCCAAGTTTTGTTAGGGGATGAATTTGGCGCTATGGTTTGGCAGGAAAATATCGGTCAAGGCAAAGTAATTTATGCAAATACTCCCTATTTAGCCGCCAATGCGTATCAAGATATGCCCGGGAATTATGAGTTTTTAGCTAATCTGGTTAGTGAAGGCGATCGGCCAATTTTTATCGATGAATATTCCCACGGCTATAAAGATACAGAAGTCATCGAACGGGAACAAAGACAGACTTTAGTCAATTATTTCCTTCAAACCCCCGTATTTCCGGCCTTGGTGCAGGGTATCCTATTAATTATTGTCCTAATTTGGGCCAATAATCGGCGATTGGGACAACTGAATCGATTATCGACACCGGGGTTGGAAAATAGCAAAGCCTATATCCAGGCTTTAGCCGGAGTCTTGCAAAAAGCAGGCCGTCGTGATTTTATAGTAGAGGTGGTGGGAAAAGAAGAACAATTGCAACTGCAAAAAGCATTAGGATTGGCTTCAGTTCCCCTGGATTATGAAACCCTGGCACAAGCTTGGGCTGAAAAAACCGGGCGTCCGGCAACGGAATTAATGCAGCAGTTGCAGGTAATTTCTCAACCGCGTCGCCTTCGCAAATTCAACTTGCTAGGCTGGGTGAAAAAATGGGCGGCAATTCGTCGGGCCATTTCATTGTAAGGGTTAGGGATTCAAAGCATGAGTGAAACAAGGGCAATTTTAAAACGCCTGGGTCAGGCATTGGACAAAATTGTGGTCGGACAATCGGCAGTGGTGCAACAATTGCTGGTAGCGTTGTTATCGGGGGGTCATGTCATTTTAGAAGGTGTCCCGGGAACGGGAAAAACGTTATTAGTGAAGGTGTTAGCGCAGTTAATTCAGGCGGATTTTCGCCGAATTCAGCTTACGCCGGATATCTTACCTTCGGATATCCTCGGGACGAATATTTTTGATATGAATACCAGCAGTTTTACCTTAAAAAAGGGGCCGGTTTTTACGGAGATTTTGCTGGCGGATGAGATTAACCGGACTCCCCCCAAAACTCAATCTGCCCTATTAGAAGCGATGGAGGAACAGCAGATTACTTTGGATGGGGAAAGTTTGCCATTACCGGAGTTATTTTGGACGATCGCCACTCAAAATCCCCTGGAATTTGAAGGAACCTATCCCCTGCCGGAAGCGCAACTTGATCGCTTTTTGTTTAAACTGGTGGTGGATTATCCGGACTCGGCAGCGGAAAAGCAAATGTTGCTGAATTCTCAGGCAGGATTTCAGGCAAAACGCTTAGAGTTAACTCGAATAAAACCTCTAGCAACGGTACAGCAAATTCTCCAGGCGCGAGAGGAAGTTAAGGGGGTGCAGGTGGCTGATAATCTACTGGATTATATGTTAGCTTTGGTGCAGAAATCGCGCAAATTCCCGGATTTAGCATTAGGTGCTTCCCCGCGATCGGCAGTCGCTTGGCTACAAAGTAGTAAGGCACAAGCTTGGTTAAAGGATCGGGATTATGTGACGCCAGATGATGTCAAAGCGGTGGCATTTCCTTTACTGCGTCATCGGTTTATTCTCAAACCAGAAGCGTTACTCGATGGCGTTCAAATTGACAGTGCGATCGCCTCGCTTCTCCAACAAGTTGCGGTTCCCAGATGAAGGCTAAAGGATGAGGAATTAGTGGTTTTCATGGTTCAACCTCGTTTATTCCTCCTCATTTTTCAGATAACTAACGACTGCCCCATAAACCGGAGAATTGTCATAATGATTCCATCCAGACTGCTGTATTTACTGTTAGGACTCGGAATAGTCATCGCAATTTTTATAGCGATTCTATTTAATCCCACGGTCAGTATTTTCATAACATTGACGTTTGATTGTATTGTGTTAATCTTGGGTTTTATTGATAGTCAGCGCCTGCGAAACTATCGGGTTAATGTGACGCGATCGCCTCTGGGTAAATTGTCCATTGGGCGAGATAATCCAGTGGTGCTTACTGTTGAGGCGAGGAAAAAATTAGCGGTAATTCGGATTGGCGATCGCTATCCGATGGCATTTGAAGTGTCTGCACCGCACTTGCAAACCACCGTAGCGGCGAATACGACCCAAGAACTCACTTATACTGTTAAACCCAGCAAGCGGGGGGAGTACGAGTGGGGGGATATTCAAGTGCGACAGTTGGGCTCCTGGGGGTTGGCGTGGTTGGATTGGACCATTCCGGCAGCGGTGAAAGTGCCGGTTTATCCCGATTTGGTGGGATTGCGATCGCTGACGATTCGTCTGGCGTTGCAGTCTACCGGCACCATGCGGCAACGGATGCGTCGCCTGGGGAATGGCACGGAATTTGCCGAATTGCGGGAATATGGCATGGGGGATGATACACGCCTGATTGATTGGAAAGCAACGGCGCGGCGTCATCGTCCTCTAGTGCGCGTTTTAGAACCGGAACGGGAGCAAACCCTGCTGATTTTACTCGATCGCGGGCGGTTAATGACGGCGCAGGTGCAAGGGATGCAGCGGTTTGACTGGGGGTTAAATGCTACTTTATCGTTAGTGTTGGCGGGGTTAAATCGAGGCGATCGGGTTGGGGTTGCCGTATTCGATCGCGACATTCATACTTGGATTCCCCCAGCACAAGGTCAACATCAAATGCCTCACTTAATCGAACGTCTCACTCCCCTTCAACCCGTATTACTTGAACCCGACTATATGGGGGCCGTCACCCGTGTGGTGTCCCAACAAACTCGCAGGGCGCTGGTTGTGATGATTACAGATATAGTTGATGCCACCGCTTCTGCCGAACTACTGGGGGCCTTACAACGCCTCACCCCGCGTTACTTACCCTTTTGTGTCACCCTCCGCGATCCTCAAGTCGATGAAATTGCCCATACTTCCACGAATGAGATTGACACAACCTATTCCCGTGCAGTAGCATTAAATTTATTATCTCAGCGCCAATTAGTATTTGCCAATTTAAAGCAAAAAGGTGTTTTAGTGTTAGATGCCCCAGCTAATTTAATTAGCGATCAAGTGGTGGATAGCTACCTTCAACTCAAGGCCAGAAACCTGTTATAACGATTAGGGCTTACTTGTCATTAATCGACGAAACCTGAGTCAATTTCTTTCAAATATCAAGGTAAACATCATGCGTTATTTTACAGAAGAAAATGCGGTAACAGCAAGTATAAATTTATATCGTAAACGATTTAAGACTTACTTCAAGATTTCCTTAATTTCCCATCTATGGTTTTTGGTGCCAATTTATGGATGGGCTAAGTTTTTTGCCGGTTTAGCAATCATTTCACGGTTAGCATTTTCTGAGATTAACGGTAAAACTGAAACAGTAACTGAAGCTCAAAAGCATATCAATCCGAAACTTTGGAAATTTTTTCTTGCCTCTATATTAGCCTCTTTAGGTTTTGCCTATCGAGCATTTTTATGGGTAATTCTTTGGAGCATTTCTTCGGGATTATTATCTTCATTACTCATTCTTTTGCTGCCCAGCTTGTGGAGCATTAATTATGGATTAGGGGCATTATTTTCTATTGTTTTCTTTGTAATGATGCTGTTTATATATGCTTGGTTTTTCATCAAATCAATTGAAATATACTCTCCTTTCTTTATTTATAAAATTCCCCTAGCCATAGAAGAAGACATCACATCATCGACTACCATAACTCGCTCTCGGCAGTTAGTCCAAGGGCTCCGACGCTCCGTTGTCAAAACGATTATTCTTCCGGTTTTTACTACGACTCCTATCATTATTTTATTCACTGTACTTTGGCTGTTTATTTCTGGATTCATTACAAGGGTGATTTCCCCTAACTCTGAAGAGTTTACTTCTCTATGGATTGAACAAGTTATTTGGATAATTTACTGGAGCTGCTTTAACATTCTGTTTACTCCCTTTTGGCAAACCTTAAAATCAATGGTCTACTATAACCTCCGGTGTCAGAAAGAAGCCTTTGATTTACCCACAACCCTCTCTAGTTCTATTTCTTATTCTTATGATGATGCCGGTGATTTTAGTGGGGTAGGGAGTGAGTCATAAGTTGAAGTGCTGAAGGGTTTGGGAAGAGACTCACTCTCTCCCCAAACCCATTTGGATTCAAATCGTTATGGGACCGATTTTAAATGGGACTGGGAGTCTTTCAAAGGGATTAATCTATTATTTTTTCTGGCAACTACAATAGCGGATAAGGAGGGCTAATAAGCCAATACCTGTTACATATTTAAGGGAATCAGGGATAGCGGGATTCGGGGAGAAAAATCCTTCGATAAATCCGGCAATGATTAACATTGGTACAATCCCAAAAACCAG
>NZ_JAFLQW010000375.1 GCF_017313335.1 Phormidium pseudopriestleyi FRX01
ATGCGGGTTGTAGCGTTAACTTACTCTATGTGACGGATAAATTTAGGGAAAGATTAGGTCAGTGATGAAAGTCAGGAAGAAACGCTTAATGCAATCCATGCCGAACTAAACGCAGCAAAAGTAGGAATCACCATCAGAAAGAGGGGCGATCGCCTAGATCTACGAGGGACCGAACCACCCAAACCCAACAGCGGGAAAACCAAACCTCATCAAAAATATCAAGATAACTGAGGAATGGGAAAGACTTTTAACCCTAACCCTGTCAAAGTAGTGGCATTAAGATGACGAATGAAGGAGTCATTACGAACGTTTGTAGGAGTAGGGTTTGAGTGGGTTGCCACCAGCAATTCATGGCTAAACTTTTAACCCATAGAGAATTGAATTAAAACTGAGCATCGGCAGGAGGCGTTCTCGATAAGTCAATTGCTATTTTATGGCGGTACTAGGGTTTAATTTGAGTTGATTTAATGAGGAGGCAGAGCCTCCAAAGAAGTGTTACCAGGCAGAGCCTGGTCACGAGAATTTTGGGACTGCTTTGTCTTTCCCGGTCTCATTCAGAAGTTGTTTAATTTGAACCCGGGGGGTATCTATTATTTTAATATAAGCGGGAATCACTTGTTCAGAAATGGATTCACTCGGGTCTGTCTGGACTAAGATGGAAAGTTGAGAAGATTTGGTTTGAGCGGCTGCTGACAGGAGGAGTAAAGACTCTAGGAGAGATTCTCCTGGTCTTTGGACTCGGACTAAAATGGGTTTATTTTTAAATTGTTGTTTGAGTATGGCATCAATTCCCTTATTTCGATGAACTGGAATGGCATCTAATCCTTGCAATAAAGCTAAGGCTTCTTGATTGGCATTTAAATAAGAGTCTCGGCCTTTTTGTAGCAGTTTTGAAGCAGTTTTGATGGGATTGATGAGCCGTTGTTGGGTCAAGTTTACAGCATCCTCGGAAATATCCATTCCGATTCCGTGGCGGCCCAAAAGTTGCGCTGCTACTAACGTTGTTCCGCTGCCGCAAAAGGGGTCTAGGATTAAATCTCCGGGGTTGGTGGCAATTTCGATGATGCGTTCAAGGAGGAGAATCGGCTTTTGGGTGGGATAACCGACTCGTTCTTTTGCTTTGGGATTGAGGTAAGGAATTTCCCACACATCCGATAAGGGAACGCCTTTTTTGCTATCATTGAGAATGACTTCCCCTTGTTCATTTCGGGCGTAAACTGTTTTGCCTTGTGAATCTCGCGATCGCTTCTGCAAGATTTGGTCTACATTGGTGGATTCAGAATAACTTGTATAGAGGGTATTAAACGTAAATGAATCTGACTTTGAATAAAAATAAATGGTTTGATGGGCGGGTAATAATCCTTTTTTGGAATTAGACCAGCGTTTGTAATGCCAAATAATTTCAGACCGAAATTGGTCCGGTCCAAATATATCATTTAACAGGTCACGAATCAGGTAATTTGCTGTGGCATCACAATGGACAAATATATTTCCAGAAGACTTGATCACTCTCTGTAATTGAACCAATCTATCATAGAGAAACTCGGCATATTTTTTATGGCAACCCCACAAATCATCAAAGGAAAACTCTTTGCTGCCATCTCGGGTTTTCAGCTTATGGGTTTTTTCGGTAAAAAATGGCGGGTCCAGATAAATAGCATCAACGGATTCATCCTGAATCTGTTCTAAAAGTTTCAGGCAATCGCCTGTTAAGACTTTCATGGGTATGCTGTTGCGCTCAAGGATTTAGCACTTTAATTGATAAGTTTAATGGCTACAATTTTAAATGAATTGGACTATTTGTGAGACAGTGGGAGTATTTTATGAGCAGTAGGGAGCAAGATGCTCCCACTCCTATGCTCCCTGGTAGTGCGAGCATCTTGCTCGCTTTCTCTATAACAAATGGATTTAGACTAAAACTTTAGACTAAAACGGAATTTCATCCTCGGGTTCATCAACGGGTGGCTGTTTATAATAGGTTTTTGCCGGGGGTGCAGAGACTTTAGATGCGCCGGTAGGTTCGGATGGGATGGGGGTAGGTGCGGCAGCCGATCGCCCTTTGTCCGTGGCAGCAGGGGTGGTGGATCGGCGCGATTCCAATGCCACCACATTGGTTGCGGGAGTTGCCTTATCTGGGGACGATGCACCTCCGGTTTGTTCCCCTAAACTGTGGATGCGTTGTGCGACTAATTCCGCCCGTTTTTCCTTAAATCCTTCGGGACGTTCCACGGTATTCATGCTCAATCGCCCTTCAATCACCACCCGATCGCCGACGCCATAGCGACTGTGAAGTTCTTGAGCAAAATTTCCCCATCCAATCACCTTTAAATGAGCCGGTGGATCACTCTCGCGATAACTGGGAAATTCCACTAACATTTCTGCGATCGCCAAATTGTCGCTGGTATAGCGCAATTGCGGTTCTTGAATGATTTGTGCCATTAAAATGCAGTTATTCATAATAATCTCTCAGTGTTAACTAGAACTTAATCAGACGAAACATCTAACAGCAAATCGAATCTCATCCTGATTGGACTCATCTGTTCATCTCAGGTACGGGTTTAGAAACCGGGTTTCTTGGTCTTTTGTCGAGGTTCAGGGGTTTCTTTGTCTTTTGCTGGCTTAATTTGGCGGTCTGTTTCCCCTCTTTTGCTCCATTATATCGGTCTGTGGGGTCCCTGTCCTACCCACCCCGGGGATTCTCCCGAGGACTCAGGGGAGGCGATCGCCATAAAAAGACGCCCTCACGGGCGTCTCTTAAAATACCATGAAACCAGTCCCCGCCTTAATTATCCGCGCTCATACTCGTATCACCGCCTTCCTGTTCCTGGACAAAATCCTGGACATACTTGCGATACTGCATCAACGAGGTATCCACCCACTCGCGATCGAGACTGTTGGCGAAAATATGGACCATTGGTTCACCGGCATCGGGCAAAATCAACACCCAACTATCATCATGAGGGCGATCGAAAATCTTCACCCCATCGATTAACTCCAAATTATCCGCCGGGTGCGTTTCCACCAGATGACGCATCAACGCCCCCTTCACCGTCCAAGGACAGCGTACCGTCAGAGTTTTATGACAAACTCGGGGAACCTCAGCGCGAACTTGTCCCAGAGATTCCTCCTGTACCGTCAGCATCTCAATCGACTTGGCGATACAGAACATCGCATCAAATCCCGGATGCAGTTCAGGGAAAATAAAGCCCATATCTCCACTGCCGCCTAACACCACATTGGGATTAGTATGACAAGCTTCCATTAACGCAGTGGGATTTGCCTTGGTGCGAATCACCTTGCCATCATGACGACGGGCAATATGCTCTACTGCCGATGACGCATGAACCGGCACAACCACCGTACTGCGGGGGTTCGTGGTCAAAATCATCTGCACCATCACCGCCGTTAACAACTCCCCTCGGATGGGACTGCCGCTTTCATCCACCAAAATCAACAATTCCCCGTTTGCTGAGACTTGTGCGCCAAAATTAGCATGGAGGGCCTCCACCACTTGGCCCAGTTGCACGAGCAAATTCTCCCGTTCTTCGTTGACGGGTGCCATCTGACTCAAACTGGCATTCAGAACCACCGCGTCGGAACCAAATTTAGCTAAAAGCTGCGGTAACACGGCCCCGGATACGGCGTAAGCGTAATCGATGACGACTTTGGAGTTACTATATCGAATCGCTTCTACATTCAAGTGTTTTTCAAACCCGGTACTGTACAAATCCAGGACTTGACTCGGGTAGGCCATATTGCCAATTTCTTGAATCTGGGCACGGCGAAAATCTTCCTTAAAATACGCCCCCTCGATTTTCTTCTCCCGCGCCTTGGAGATATTGATGCCTTTATTATCAAAAAACTCAATCAGCAATGAATCCGGGCGTTCCGGGTGCAAGCGGACATGAAGTCCGCCCTCGACGGAGAGGGTCGGGACGATATAGCGGGCGACGGGTATCGCTGTTGCTTCCAAGTTTTGGACATGGGTACCGACGGACATCAATCCGGCAATTAAGGACCGGGAAACCATGCGGGAGATGCTGCGTTGGTCTCGGGAGACGGTAATGCTGGCCCCGGGTTGCAGGGTAGACCCATAAGCGGCCCCTAATTTCACTGCAAATTCCGGGGTGATATCGATGTTTGCCAGTCCGGAGACCCCGCGCTGGGCGAAGAGATTGCGTTGGGCGGATTGACCCCAAATTAAATTAATGTTGAGGGTAGCACCGGATTCGATTTTTTTGCTGGGCCAAACGCGCACTCCTGGACTGATTTGGGCTTCTTCCCCGACGGTGGAGAGGGACCCGACGACGGCCCCTTCCAGGACGTGAGCACGGCGGTCTACGCGGACGCCTCGACCGGCGACACAGGCTCGTAAATGGGCTTCATCGCCGATGATTGCGCCGTTCCAAACGATGGGTCGTTTGAGGTCGGCATCGGAACCGATGGTGACGTTATCGCCGAGGATGGTGCCGGATTCGAGTTTGGCCCTGGCTCCAATGCGGCAGTTATCGCCAATGACGACGGGGGTTTCGATTTTGGCGCTAGGGTCGATAAAGGTGTTTTGACCAATCCACAATCCGGGCGATCGCAATTCATAGGCAAAGTCTAGCTTGACTTTTTGCAATAGGCCATCATATTGCGATTCTCGATAGGCGTCTAAATGACCGACATCACACCAATACCCTTCGGCAACATAGCCATACATGGGCTCGCCTTTTTTCAGCAACAGGGGAAATAAATCTTTGGAAAAGTCGCTTTCTTCATTGGCGGGTAAATAATCCAGGACTTCCGGTTCTAGGATATAAATGCCAGTGTTGACCGTATCGGAAAAAATTTCACTGGTTGAGGGTTTTTCTAAAAATCGCTGAATTCGCTGTTGCTCATCGGTAATGACTACCCCAAATTCTACGGGGTTGGGAACTCGGGTTAATACTAAGGTGGCTTTTGATCCCTTTTCTTTATGGAATTTAATGGCGGCGGTGAGGTCAAAGTCGGTGATGCTATCGCCGCTAATTACTAAGAAGGTCTCATCCAGAAGTTCGGCAATATTTTTGACGCATCCAGCGGTTCCCAGGGGTTGGTCTTCTTCGACGGCATAGGTCATTTGAACCCCAAATTCGTGGCCGTCTTGGAAGTAATCTCGCATGACGTCCGGCAGGTAGTGCAGGGTGGCAATAATTTCGGTGATGTTATGCCGTCTGAGGAGATTGACGATGTGTTCGGCGATGGGTCGATTCAGAATGGGGACCATCGGTTTGGGTAAGTCGCAGGTTAGGGGTCTGAGCCTGGTTCCCGAACCGCCTGCCATGAGCACTGCTCGCATAATTCCTCCTTGATCATTTTTATTTTATGGTGTAGTCGCATCATTACGGTTCATAATGTGCAACCCTTTGTCGTACTCTATTATCCTATCCGCTTGCACAGCTTGAGCGCTTGATGAGCGTCGTGGGCGGCTTTCTGTTTGCGGGACAGATTTAATCGTTGTGCAAAGGGTACTGCCCTGTCTCCATCCTCCAGATAGATGTTGGGATCCCATTGAGTGAATCTTGGGCGATCGCCGTTTCTATCCCACACCAGAGATTCCTCCAAATTCCCCCCGATGGCGGATCCTCGCCTGGGTCTTGTTTTCCTCCTAATCCCTGACGATGACTCGTGGTTCGGGGATTAATCTCAATGCTTCTTTCCATGACTCGACAAGCGCTATTGTTAACGGCAGATGGATAGTTGAGGGAGCCAGCAAAAATCTTCTCTTCTCCCTAAATTGCGATCGCTCCTCTTGATACTCTTTACTCACCGATACCACAAAACGCGCTCCAACTCTGCCACTGAGATCACAAACCGCCCGAAATTAATCCGATCCTACCCCCGCTATGGCCCAAATTCTGCTAACTCGGGTCACACTCACCGGATGCCACCGCTCGGAGTAGCATCAAATGAGTGCGATCGATTAACCTTATAGATAGATAGAAGCGGTTCATCTCGCCGCTGTTGAAAATTGCTGTCCAGGTAGTCGAGAGGTCGAGGGGCCTTTTTGCGGCCTGGAATCCAACATTGATGCTTAGGGGACTAAAGACGATGATTCAGTTAGTAGGTTTTGCCTTCCTGGTTCTGTATGCTGCCGGAGGTTGGAAGTTCTGGAAGGGGTTTAGACGGACCAATTTTACCGAGGGTCGTCTGTATTTAACCCTCTTGTGGCCCGTTTTGGTGGTTAATAAGTCTTATCGCAAGAATTTTACCAAGGCCCTGAAGGGTCGCTAATCTCGCACCGACTCCCGATTTGAGCGGGTACAATAATCAGGCCAATCCTAGGGATAAGGGTTCATGTCTAAAGCTCCAAATAGTAGTCCACCAGATGCCGATTTCTTAGGGTCCGACCCTTGGCAAAGTCGGCTTTCTCCTGTAGCGTCTCGCTTTAATCAGGAGTATCGGGGGGAACCGATTGAACTCCCGCCCGAGGTGGAGTCGATGCCGATTTTTCACGATCGCGTTTCCGGTGCGTTACAAGCGTCTCAAGTTTCTCCCTTCTGGGAGATTGCTAAACCTAAAAAAAATCAGCGATGTCTGGATATTGGCTGTGGGGTCAGTTTCTTGGTCTATCCTTGGCGAGATTGGGGCGCTTATTTTTACGGGCAGGAGATCAGTACCGTTGCCCGGGATGCCCTCAATTCTCGGGGTCCGCAATTGAATTCTAAGTTGTTTAAAGGGGTCTGTTTAGGACCCGCCCATCGTCTAAGTTATGGCGAAGATGCTTTCGATCTGGCGATCGCCACGGGGTTTAGTTGCTATTATCCCTTAGCTTATTGGACCGATATACTCGCTGAAGTGAAGCGGGTTTTAAAACCCGACGGGTCTTTTGTTTTTGATGTGGTCAATCCCGAAGTCCCCCTCGCGGAAAATTGGGGAATTTTAGAAATGTATCTCGGCACTGAGGTGTTTTTAGAACCCATCACGGCATGGGAAAAACTGATTAAAGAATCCGGCTGTAAAATCGTGAAGCGATCGCCAGGAAAGATCTTTTCCATGTATAAAGTTAAATTTGAATAGCCAAAACCGACACCCAATCGGGTACATTTACAAGCACAAAGCCCACCCAGTCGGGCTACCATTCAAAGTCAGACGTTATTCCGTCTGGCTTTCATCGGCTCTATCTGCAATTTTTCCAGCCCCGATTTATGACGGTAACTCCTTCGATTTGGTTGATTGGCGGTACCCGTGAAAGCCGGGAATTAGCTCAAGTTCTGGCTTTAAATCACCTCCCCTGTACGATTTCGGTCACCACAGAATCGGCGCGATCGCTCTATCCGTCTGTTCCCCTGTTGCAAGTGTGGGTCGGTCAGTTAGATGCCGACTCTCTTCCCGATTTTCTCACGTTTCACCAAGTTGTTGCCATCCTAGATGCCTCTCACCCTTTTGCCACAACTATCTCACAATTAGCAATTGACACCGCTTTAAAGCATGACTTACCTTACTTACGCTATGAGCGCAAGTCAGTAGATTCCTCACATTTTGCAAACAATCAAGCCAGGAATCCGGACAGGCTTGTGAGATTGCCCAGCTTTGAAGCCTTAATCCAAGGAGATTATTTAGCCGGAGAACGAGTATTCCTGACCACGGGTTATCGCACATTACATCTGTTTCAACCCTGGCAGAAGCGATCGCACCTGTATGCGCGGGTACTTCCGGCAGTCGCCTCCCTAGAAGCGGCCCTCGCTGCGGGATTCACTCCCGATCGCATCATCGGGATCCGCCCCCCAATCTCCCTCGAATTAGAACGAGCACTCTGGCAGCATTGGCAAATTACCCTAGTCGTCAGCAAAGCGTCCGGGACCCCAGGGGGAGAACCCATCAAACGCCAACTGGCAACTGAACTGGGGGTCAAACTCATCCTGATTGATCGACCCCCAGTCGCCTATCCCCACCAAACCGATGACTTAACCACTGCGATCGCCTTTTGTCGCACCAATTGTGCGGGCGTCGGTGTTATACCTATCACCCCCCCCAACTAAAGTCATTCCCCATTTCGTAGTAACGACTTCAGTCGTTTCCGCTTCCCAAACTTGAGCAAAAATCCCAGTTCGTAGTAACGACTTCAGTCGTTTCCGGGTTCCCAAACCCTGCGGGTTGTCCCCATGAAACTGAAAACCTGGGCGATCGGGCAAATCCGGAACGACTTCAGTCGTTACTAAGAACAGGGAAGAGAACGACTTGATGGGTTAGAAATCAGCGAATTTTGGATGAGGTCCTTTCCGAACGACATTAGAAATAGGATACCTGAGTTGGAGAAGATCTACCCCTCACCCAAAACCGAGGATCTTGATGCCACAACCCGAGAGAAAGTAAGGGAGAATGAGAACAGACGCGATTTGTGTCGGGTTAATCAAGATTTGAGCAGATTATGGCTAGAGTTCTTATTGAAAACGTTTACAAAAGTTATGGCGATCGCCGAGAAAAACCGACGCCAGTCCCAGCAGACGGGAGAGTAGGGGCCGATGACACCTCCACCTTGGGTTTAAAACCTGCCCAGATTTTGCGACGGATTAACCTCACCGTGGAAGATGGGGAATTTATGGTCCTAGTGGGACCGTCAGGATGTGGCAAAAGTACGCTATTACGATTGATTGCGGGATTGGAAGAATTAACTGCCGGGAATATTTGGGTGGGCGATCGCCTCCTGAATGACCTCCCCCCCAAGGACCGCGATATCGCAATGGTGTTTCAAAACTACGCCCTTTATCCCCATCTCAAGGTTTATGACAATATTGCCTTTGGGTTGCGGCGAACTCTGGTGATGAATGATGCGACATCCGAGGGAACGGTGGTTAAAGATGATACCAACTCGGTTCCCAATTGGGCGATCGATGCATTAGTTTCGATGACACGGAATCTCCCGAAACCCCTGCGCTATCTTTCCCCAAAAGAAC
This sequence comes from Phormidium pseudopriestleyi FRX01, assembly GCF_017313335.1. Lineage (GTDB taxonomy): Bacteria > Cyanobacteriota > Cyanobacteriia > Cyanobacteriales > Laspinemataceae > Laspinema > Laspinema pseudopriestleyi. The sequence continues at coordinate 8,922 of NZ_JAFLQW010000375.1, forward strand.
GGGAAGTAGATCAGCGGGTCCGAACCGTGGCGGGGTTACTGCAAATCGAAGCGTTACTCGATCGCCTGCCGAAACAACTCTCCGGGGGTCAAAAGCAACGGGTGGCCCTGGGACGCGCAATGGCCCGAAATCCCCAGGTGTTTTTAATGGATGAACCGCTTTCTAATTTAGATGCTAAATTGCGGGCGGAAACGCGCAGTCAAATCGTTAAGTTGCAGCGGCAGTTAGAGACGACGACGATTTATGTCACCCATGATCAAACTGAAGCGATGACGATGGGCGATCGCATTGCGGTAATGAATGCCGGACAAATTCAACAGATTGCTGCCCCACTGGAACTTTATCACCGACCGGCGAATTTGTTTGTAGCTGAATTTATTGGATCACCGCCAATGAACTTTCTGACGGTGCAGTTTAAGGCCCCGTTGTCGATCGCATCAGACTCGTTTCGGTTTACCTTGCCGGAATATTGGGGGACTGCGTTACAAGGGTATGATGGGCGATCGCTAATTTTGGGGATTCGGCCCGAACATCTGAGTGTGAGTCCAGCAGCGACTAAAAATATGAAGGTCAAGGTGGATTTAGTAGAGGCGCTGGGTTCCGAGACCTATATTGTGGGTGCACCGCCAGGTCATGACCTGCCTAAACCGATTCAGGCGCGAATTGAACCGGATTGGATGGTGCATCCGGGGGAGGAGATTTGGTTGGCGATCGCCCTAGAAAAAATTCACCTGTTTGATATGGAAACGGGAAGGGCAATTTTTGCCAGTGACCGTTGAAGACGGATGTTGGGGGGGGGTGATGGCAGACTTCAGGCGATCGCTCCCCTGCCTCCAGGAGGCTAATTCACAAAGTTGTTACTTTGGCAAATAATTGTTACAATTTTTAATGAAAGCGAACAAACCTTTATAAATTGGAGTTTAATCTCATGATAGAACCACAAAAGCGCAATCAATGGAATTGGGGATTTACGCCGAGTGCAGAAAGCTGGAACGGTCGTTTAGCAATGATCGGGTTTATTTCTGCGGTGATCCTTGAACTCACTACAGGTCAAGGTGTTCTGCACTTTTTAGGCATCATTTAACTCGGTTCAGACCACGGATCTGACCGGAAATTAAAAAATAGGGGAGAGTTCCGACGGGAACCCCCTATTTTTTTTTGCCGATGACTTGCCCATTTTGAATATCTAATGTTACCCTGATCGTGCGATCGCACTTGGGAGTAGCAGAATTAGAGACGCGATCAATTCTCGCGTCTCCCAGATACAGTATATTTGCCTAGCGGATGTACTCTTTGAGAATGCTATTGCGATTGGGATGGCGCAATTTCCGTAACGCTTTCGCCTCTATTTGCCGAATCCGTTCGCGGGTCACATTAAAGATTTGACCAATTTCTTCTAACGTTTTCATCCGGCCATCATCTAACCCGTAACGCAGACGCAGAACATCCCGTTCCCGAGGACTCAGAGTATCCAGAACGCTTTCGAGGTCTTCGCGCAATAGATTTTTCGATACCTGATCTTCTGGAGTTTCCCCATCGGACTCAATAAAATCGCCCAATCGGGAATCTTCTTCCTTACCAATCGGGGTTTCTAAAGAAATAGGTAACTGAGCAGATTTAGCAATAAATCTCAACTTTTCGATGGTCATTTCCATCCGAGTTGCAATTTCTTCTTCCGTAGGTTTGCGCCCCATTTCTTGGGACAGAAGTTTGGTGGTTTTTTTAATCCGGGAGATCGTTTCATACAGATGAACCGGAAGACGAATCGTCCGGGATTGATCGGCGATCGCCCGGGTAATCGCCTGCCGAATCCACCAAGTCGCGTAGGTGGAGAATTTATAACCCTTTTCGTGATCAAACTTTTCAGCCGCCCGGATTAAACCCAGACTCCCTTCTTGAATTAAATCTTGGAACGAAAGTCCCCGATTCATGTATTTTTTAGCGATCGACACCACCAAACGGAGGTTCGACTGCACCATTTTATCCTTCGCCCTTCTGCCGCAATGAAGTCGATGGCGAAATTGAGCCAAGGTCATATTCACTGCATCTGCCCACTCCGCATCGTAGGGTTCGCGATGTAAGTGATCACACAGGTGTTCGCGAATTCGCTCTAATTCCAGCAAGTCAGCAATTTTGCGAGCGAGTTCAATTTCTTCATCTGCACGCAACAGTCTAATGCGACCTATTTCTTGCAAATAAAGACGAATAGAGTCTTCCGTATAATGCTTCTTCTTAGGTTGCGCCCGACGACGAGTCGATCGCGCCTTTGTCGCTTTCGGGTCATTGTCTTCTGAGGCAGCCTCTGAAAATCCATCCTCATCAATGGATATGAGAGGTTCGTCATCAGTCTCAATTAATATTTCTAAATCATGCTGAGATTGACCGATGGATTTGATATCGGTGGTCTCAATAGGTGTCAGTACGTTATTAGCCTGGGTCATGCCGCGTTCCTCATGCTCTATCACGAAACAATCAACTAACAAATTTGTGTGATTGGGGGATGTGCTAACACCCTAACCCATCACTGAGTTTTACGAACCTTTGACCTGTCAAAAGCGGATCATTACGCAACTGCCTTGGACTCCAAAACAAGAGACGATTGGCTCCGGCGAGAGATCGCCTGTCGGTGATGATTGTCACCACGCGCCCCATTTTTTCTCTTCACGAGATCAACGGATCCGATGGCTAGTCACGAAACGCCTCACTCAACTGCTGCTGATCAGGAAAGGGGGTTCGATACATCACTTACTAAACACACCTTCAGGGCTATTTAGAAGTGGAAATCAATCAAGATTCTCTACGGTCCTGATCAGACCTTCCCGATTGTAGCCTTTTTCACAAAAATTGCACCTTGGTTTTCATTGTCTTTTGTTTCTGGGGTTCTCATGCCCCGAAATCAGGGGTATCCCGATCTCGCTGCGGTTTGACATGATAACCTTGATCTAGGCACTTTAACAAGGTTCGTCTTGTTTTAGAAGGCATCATGACTGAATCCCTATTCTCTTCTCGGTGAAAGATTGCCATCCACTCAGACGGCTGTACTCATCTTCATTCCCGGGATGTTTTCCCTCAAGACTTCCAAATAATCTAAAAACTGTCACTGCACCCATTTTTACTTGATTTCCTTAAATTTACTCACATCAATAGACTTAGCCGTTACTTAATTAGGCGGTCATTCAGCATTGATGAGTGGTCAGGTTCGGTCAGACCCGGTTTCTCCATCACCCCCTAGTTGCTTGAAATTGTAGCAAACGGTTCAGTTATTGGCGACTATTTTGAAATGAAACGAGTTACAAAATCCATCTTTCCATCAAATCTGGATGCAACCGATGACTCAGACGCGATCTGCCCTCAAATTATCAGGACTCGGATAGAGAGTTTTGCTTAGGCTAGATCCCCTCCCTACACCCAATTGATTGGGCATAGTTTTGGGTTTTTGCTTCACCCTTGCCACTGATGATTGTTGAGAAGAAGTTGGACCCCTCCTGTTGCAATTGGATTTGAATTGGTTTCGACAGGAAATGACACAGGCATTTGTGGGAGTACCCCCGAATAGATCTGACACCAACCGAATCAGAGGACACTTCGTTTTTCCCCCTTTGGGGAGTTGTGTTTACAGTGCCTCATGAAATGAGTTTTCGGGTGCAACCCCTGCCTTGTCCCAGGGTAGGACAATTATAATCTAGCTGCCCGTTTTTTTTCAGACGACCAACAGTGAACCCCACGGAAGGTCGGTTATGCTTCCCCATCTCAAGGGGGGTTGAAATTGCTCTGATTGCGTTTTCAACTCCAATCGTTCCAGCTTACTGACCCCCCGCAAGCGGTTGTTATGGGTTGTCGTTCCATAATGACCCGGTTCAATGACGGTACTTTACTGAGTTATTCTAATCTTTCAACAAGAAAGTTGACAGGTTAGAGTTGAATCTAAAATTAACATTCCCCCATTTGCGAACGGATCGACATCTGTGCTTTTTTTTGTCGAAATCGGGATTGCTGTTATTTTCATCCTCATTCTGACACATCTGGCTCTGTGGGCTTTGATAGGGAAGGGGTTTTTTGAACTTCCCCAGAATAGATCGATGACTCAATCCTTTTTTTGTGGCACTGATGAAGCTGCCGATCGCGATCGTCTCTTGACTTCCGTGCTGATCCCTGTGTGCCCTGGGACATTGATCTAGGTGAAGTAATCGATTATCCCCAGGGCAACGCCGGTTGCCAACCCCTTTGTTAAATTTTGTGAAACTTCTCGATTCCTATCAGGTTTACCCCGGCTAGAGTGGGCTGCATGACTGCCACAGGCGATCGATTGTAACGAAATGATAACCGGCTCGCAATAACTCGGGAATTAATTCCTCGGCGATCGCCGCAACGTCCTCCCCACCATGCCATCCATCGTGCAAGACAATATGGGACCCGTTCTGAACCTGCCTCAGAACTCGGTCCACCACCACCGATACTCCCGGTCTCCACCAGTCCTCGACCACCACACTCCACATCACTGGACGGTAGTTCCACTGCTGCAAATGGCGCAAGATCCCCGGGGTAAACAACCCGTTTGGGGGTCGCACGTCTCGGATCTGGGTTTTGACCTGTTCTAGATCCAATTCACAGGCGTGAGCGATCGCCGCTTGGTTTTTCTCTAAACTCTCCTGCAGTTGAGTCGGGCTCAGACGCGGAAATGACCGATGCTCATATCCATGCAACCCGATCCAATGTCCCCGTTCATACACCGATTTAGCAACCCAGGGCGACTGCTCCACACAAACCCCCAGCCAAAAAAAGCTGGCCATGATCCCATAGCGGTCTAACACCTTGAGTAACTCTGGCGTGTATTCCGCATGGGGTCCATCATCAAAGGTCAAGGCGATCGCCGGTTCCGTATTCTTTCCCGACCACAGACACTTAGGAAAGCTCGGTTGGAGAATTCTATAAAACAGCGGATATAATGGCGCAAATCTCATGAGCAAGTCTTGATTATTCTTTATCAAATTTAACCTTGGAGGGGATTTTTATCCCCGATCAGCCTAAAACAATTTCCGCTCACAAATAGCCCTCTCTCCGGCCCCGAAAACCGGAACTGTAAAATTTGCTCCTTTACCCTATAATGATAAAAAATTTTTAATGATTTTGTAAAAAAACTGTCAAGATTGTTTAAAAATTTTCGTTCCTAAGCCCTAAACCCCAGAACCCGAATCCAGGGGTCCCCGGCCCAAGATTTACTTTTTCGGGCATTCCTTAATCATTTAGCCCTCACAAGATGTCCTAAAAAATCAGGGATTGAGTTGGGAAAAATACCTAAACTCAACCCCTTAGCCCACCCGTACCTCAAGCGCTCAAACCCGCTCAAGAAATCTCTTGTAACAAATCTCCTGGATTGAACCCTGGGGACACCGCCTCGGGAAAACCGACGGCGGTGCGATCGCTCGGTTGACGATCCACAAACATCCCCAATAATTGAACCGTCGCATCCGTCGCCACATTTACCCCATTCACCGATGCCCGTTGACGCCGATTGCGCTGCTTTTGAGTATATTCCACCTGTTTGGTTTGGGCGATCGCATAAGCCGGGGTATCCCGAGGAATCTGTTTGAGAATCTCGATCGCCCCGACAAAATCTTGCTTTCGTGCCCGTTGATAAGCTTTCTGCAACAGTGAATTCCCCTTAATCCGCTGCTTATCGCGATATTCTCTAATCTTCTCTTGGACCTTAGCATAAGTCGGCGTACCCGAGGGAATCTTTTCGAGCAACTGAATCGCTTTAGCAAAATCTTTGGCGATCGCCGCTTGATAAGCTTGGGTTAATAACTCATGCGCTTCAGCTTCTAAGCGGATCCGATAATTCTCTTCATACTCGGGAATTTTAGAAACCGCCTCCTCATAAGCCGGAGTCCCACGCGGAATCTTCCTGAGTAATTCTAAAGCCCCCTTAAAATCTCGTTCTCGCCCCTTTGCGTATGCGGCTTCCAACCATTCCGGCGTTTGCGGTGCAACTTGAACTGTCGCCTCCTGCACCAAGGGAGCAATTTTCTCTTGCCAATAAGTAATATCAGGAATTGGGGCGGCGGCTTGGATTACTTCGATCCACTGCTGTTCCTGATAGGCTTTTTCCACTAAGGGGAATTGACTCTGGGCTTTTTCCCAGTCTACCCGCCAACGCTCAAGGTGAGTGCGAGCTTCACTATAAGCCTGACTAAAGTTGGGAATTGATTCAGCCAGGGCGATCGCTTTGTCATACTCCCCAGCATGATATTCTAGTCTCGCCTGGTTTAAAAGTTTCGGCCCATCATCTGCGGTGGAAAAATAGAACAGCGAGGTTAGGCCACCTGTAATCACCAGGGAATTCACCGTAAACCCACCCCACATTCCCAGAAGCAGAATATTAGAACCCTTAACACTACTCCCCTTTTTCGAGGGAATTGGTTGGGGTGGGAGTGGGCATTGAGCAACTACCGAATCTGGCGTCGCATTCATTTCTGTAGACGACATAGATTCTAGTTCTAAGGGTTGATTAGGAACCGTCATCCCTTCAGTCGATGGGTCCACAGGGGAGATGGTGGAGATGGGGGAGATAGGGGAAACTCTATCCATCGCATCACTCTGTTCAATAGGACTGGGTGTTGCTGTAGAGGTTAGGGTTACGCGAATTTGAGCTGCGATCGCAATTTCTGCCTCTAGGATGGCGGCAATGTCCTGAGTTTCTTCTAGAGTCTCAGGGGTAGATATGGGTTGAATTTCTATCAGTTGGAGATTGATGGGGTTGGACTCGGGAAACTGTAGAAGTTGCAATTCATTCAGAGCATCCTGAGCAGACTGGTAGCGATGTTTGCAGTGATAGCGAACCATTTTGTTTAACAGGGCAACCAACGCCAAACCCACTGGCGCGATCGCGTCTGAATGCCAATCAATTTCTCCCGTGTGGGAGTTAACTTCTAAGTCTGCCGGATGCAGTCCGGTTAAGGCTTGAATTGCAAGTAATCCCAAGGCATATATATCACTGTTGGGACGGGAGTTTCCGGTGAGTTGTTCCGGGGGTAAATAGCCAAAAGTGGCGATCGGCAAGGCGATCGAGGCTTGTCTATATCCCGGGATATTTTGGTCCCGAATCCGTTGGACACTGGCAAAGTCTACTAGAGTGAATTTCCCATCCTCGGTCCGTTTAATTAATTTATCCGGGGCGATATTGCCATGAATAAACCCATTTTGGTGGATGAAATGAAGAAGGGATAAGCCTTGTTTGAGAAACTCCAAACAAGCGCTTTCACTCCAAAGCTTGCTACAGCGTTGACCGATGGGTAGCAGGTGACGGAGTTTAACTCCTTCAATCCATTCCTGAACTAAATAGGAGGAATCGGCTTCAGTGAAGCAGTGCAACAGTCGGGGAATGCGATCGTGATTTCCTAGTTGTTTCAGGGTTTGGGCTTCAATCCCAAATAAGTGTTGCGCTGATTTGAGACAATGTGGATTGGATGTGGCTAGATTAAGCTGCTTGACGAAACATTTAGGATGGTCTGGGTTTTTTGTATCTTTAGCAATGTAGGTGTTGCCGACCCCATCGGCATTTAAAACTTTAACGATTTGATAGCGATCGGCTAATAAGGTTTCTAATATGGGCATTGACGCGACTCTCTGCATAGAAAGAATTTCCACCTTGACCTTGAGTTTCACAGAGGTTTAGAATCAACCCGATCGCTTGGTTAGAGGCCCCAACAATCTCTCCAACTCCCTGGCATCGAATCGTTGTAGCTGTTCGCTTGACCCGTTGGGCGAGTCGAATCGAGCCAGGTTCGATTCGATGCCATCAGTCTGTTGGGCGATCGCGCTATGCCTTCGATGGGGGACGCACCACTCATCAGCAGTGAAACGACTCACTGCTGAGACCGGGGTTTCTAGCCAAACTAGGAGCTTCTTCAGGTATGAGTACAAACAATGTTCAGCTTTCGGGTTTCTCTATCAGGAATATTGCCCATTATCTTTGAATGCCCCGAATTTTCTTTCATAACCGGCTTTTCATCATCGGGGTATCCTATATAACATTAATTTCAACCCGGGCTGAACCCTAAAACTGGGCAAAAGGTCAGACTCAGCCTCGGTTTGGATGAAGGATCCTTACTCCGTGAATGGGGCGAATTGGCCCGATTTGTTGCCGGTTTAATCCGGATTTTAGTGATTGCAATATCCCGTAAACATTCTAGGTATTTTCAGGGTTTTAAACCCACTTTTAATCTCTACATAAAATTTTATAAATCATCGAAAAATGAATTAATTTTTATTAAAGTTTCCTCTTGACTTTACCCAAATTTTATCTAGGTCTCAAATCCTGCCCTAGTCCGGAGGGTATCCATACTCCAGAAAAATTTTCCGCTCAGAAACTGGGTTTTTACCCCAAATTTTGCACGGATATGCATCGGTTAGGCACAGAACCCCTGGTTCTGGGATGAACCCACCGATGCTGTAGAACTCCAAAAAAACCAGGTTGTCCGGATAACCCGTATTTAGCGTGAAAGATATTAAATGGTAAGTAGATTTTTAAAATTTTGTAAGTATAAATGCAGCAATGACCAATCCGTGAGCTATCTCGGGACCTATACCAATTTCTAGTCCTGTCTTAAATTACGGGTTTTGCAAGTTTCTTAAACCGGGCTATCCGTTCAATTCAAAACCCGTATAAACCCGGATTTCAGTCTTATAAAAATAAGACTAAGTGCTGATTTAGATAAGCGAAATATTATTTTAAATCAGTCAACAAATGGGAAAAAATAGCCTTTAAATTTATGCGTATTGACATTTCAATTTAATGCTTGATGCCCAGAAATTAACGTGTTTTTTAGGACTCAACTATCATGGCTGTAGTGGTTTTTTCTCTCCTGTTTATTCTCTTTACAATTGAAGTTTTAAAACCCAAAAAATCTAAGAACAAATCCAATTTGCATCACTCCAAACATTGCTGTGACTACAATATCCAAGACCGAAAATCCAACTTAGAAGGCAATCATCCTAAAACGACACACAACCCTTCAGCAGGAACCCGTCCTTCTAAATCTCGTGGATAGAGTCTCAAATTAAGAAATGGCAAATTCTACCCTCTCTTTCTTGAATCAGGGTAAGTACATCATTGAGTTGTGAGGTCCCTTATCGTAGACCCAATAACACAGCCGTTCCGTGGTAAGCTGTGGGATTGTTTGTTAATTCAGAATTTAGAACTGTGGCTAAACGCGATAATTAAACCGAGGGATTGGGGGAATTTTCATCGGTTCGTTCCCCTAAAATTGAATAGATAATTGTCTCTTGCTGTTTACCGCGCAGGTGAATTTCAGTAACTTGAATCCCTTGATAGCGATCGCAAACGTAATTATAAGTTTCTGCGGTGACCAAGAGGTGATAAAGATTATGAGTAACAATCTCTTTATTCAGGGGTTCTACTCGTGCCGCCACATTCACCGTATCCCCGATCGCCGAATAATTGGCCCGTTGTTTGCCACCAACACTCCCTGCAATCAGCGGACCTGTATGAATCCCCATTCCCACTTGAATCAACGGTTTCCCTTCGGCTTTCATTCGTTGATTGAGTGTTTTAAGCCTCGCATCCATTGCTAAACAAGCGGCGATCGCCTTCATCGCATCCGCCTGAATCTCCTCGGGAGTTTGGCGAGGAAAGGGCAGCCCAAATACTGCCATAATTGCATCGCCAATATATTTATCAATCATTCCCCCATGCTCCATAATACATTCAGACATGGCATCCAAATAATCATTAAGCCAGGAGAGTAACTCCCGGGGAGGTAAATTTTCAGAGATAGTGGTAAAACTCCGAATATCCATGAATAAAACCGTCGCAATCAGTTCTTGAGGGGGTAAATCACCCTGATCAAAGATTTCATTTCGACGGTCCCAAACTAAACGAGCCATTTGGGGAGAAATTTGTTTTGCGAAAAGCTGCATAAGCTGTTGTTTTTCGTAGCGATCGCGCAGTTGGACGATGATTCCCGCTAACAGCATCGTGCCAATCGGTGCAGCAACGGGAATCCACCAATTTCCCCAAGTAAAAGCAGCTAAGGCGATGGCAAACCAAGCCAGAGGAAACCCCAATACTGCTGCAATCTGAAGTTGCGCTAATCCGAAGCGCATCAGACCGCGATCGCTCCACACCCAACTCATGGATAAACTAATCCCAATTAAAATTCCCCCAATCATGATTGGGGGAA
>NZ_JAFLQW010000473.1 GCF_017313335.1 Phormidium pseudopriestleyi FRX01
AACGTCAAGGGGTCCCCTTCGGGATCCGTAAAGGTATCCTCGGGAAGTGCAAAGCTAAATTCTTCTCCCGCTGTGGCATTTTGGTCCGCAAGGGGATTTGTCACCTCTGGCGGCTGATTGGGGTCCGGTTCCGGTTCCGGTGTGGGGTCTGGTTCCGGAGCAGGAATCACAGGGGGTTGTACTAGGGTAGGCTGTGGCGCAAAGACAATCCTGGGCGGTTCCGCTGTGGGGGTCGGATCTTGGGGTATTGGTCCAAAGATAATCCCAGGTGCTCCGGTTTCGATTTGGTCTTGAATTTCCTGGGGCATTGGTTCCTCTTCCACAGGCTCTCCTGCTGGCACCTCTCCCGATCGCAAGTCTTCATCACCGAGGGTCGCCACCGGGGGAACATCACCATCGCAACTAATGTTGAGGACCAGATCCATTGTGAACCGATTCGGGGTCAGAGTCGTGGCGTCGGTGTTATGAACGATCGCCAAATATTCGCCAGTGGTCCGATCTTGGATGATCCCATGGGCGGCATATTCTCCTTCCCCTTGGAAAATATTGAGATTGTCTAAGGTTTGACCTTGGTCTAATCCAATCAGGTTATACCCATTTCCAAAATCAAGGATATGGTCAGCTTCGGCCAAAATTGGACTGCCGGTGGTGACGCCGATCGCAAAAATATCGGCACCGCCTCCCCCAACTAGGGTATCTGACCCTTTATCCCCATAAATCAGGTCATTGCAGTCCGCTCCATAAATCAGGTCCTCCCCTTGACCCCCGCGCATGATATTGGAACCACTGACGCCGACGAGGGTATCATTCCCTTCATTGCCGTGGAGATAGTCGTTTCCATCTCCACCCACGATAAAATCGTGACTCTCGGGGTCTCTGATGTCTGGGTTGCCGGTACCGCCGTAGATGGTGTCATTGCCTTTGTCACCAAAGATGATGTCAGAACCGACATTGCCAATGACCAGATCGTTACCTTGACCGCCATAAATCACATCCATTCCGGTGCCGCCGAAGATGGTGTCATCGCCGACGTTTCCATGCATATAGTTCTGACCAGTGACCTCAAAAAGCAAGTCATTCCCATCCAACAGGACCCGGACCGGATCCGCAGGGCCGCCATAGATCGTATCGTTGCCTAGGTCCCCAAACACGGTATCGTTGCCCAGGTCACCATGTAACCAGTCATCATCTTTACCGCCGTGGATCAGGTCGTCATTTTTTCCCCGTAAATCGTATCGTTTCCTTCATTGCCGTGGAGATAGTCATTTCCGGTATTCCCAAATATTAAGTCTCGGTCGAGTAAGGGTCCCACTGGCACCGGACTGCCGAGACCGCCAAAGATGGTGTCGTTGTCTTCATTCCCTAAAAGGGTGTCATTGCCTTGGTCTCCATATAGCCAATCTTCACCGGGACCGCCATCAATCAGGTCATCGCCTGGACCGCCGCGCACGGTATCATTTCCTTCATTGGCAAGGATATAATCGGCTTCCTCCGACCCGATAATGACTTCACCGAATTCTGGACCAAAAATAATATTGGGAGTCATATTTTTATTTAACTTTTATTCGCAACAGCAGATTTTTGAGCGCATTAAGCCATGGGAAAATCTGCCCTCAACCCTTGTAAATATTAAAAAATTACAAATCACAAAAAATATGGTTATCTTTCTTTGAGGGCATTTGAATTTAATAATGCTTGTCAGACAATGCGCTCTCAGGTTTTCCTGTCTTAATTTTGTCGTTAATTATAGGAAACTGTCGAGTATAAATTTAAAATTCTCTCTGAGGACATAAATAGATTCAAATCCCTATAAAACTTAAGGATGACATTTTTAGAGGTTTTCCAGCATATTAGGAATTCGTTCTGTCATTTGGAGTATTCCTATCGAATCAGTGGGGCATAGAACGCCCTATGTTTCTGGGAAGAATTCTGGAAAATTTAGGAAGTCAAGGACCAGGTCAATCCGGAGAACGGAAATTCCAGACGCAGCAAAATCATGGCGATCGCCCCTGAATCTCATGCATGATGCGCTACATTTGCGATCGCAATTCTGGCTATTTTGATGGCTCTTATAACCCTCTTTCTAAGCCGACTGTACCCCCGACTCGATCCAGAGTTTACACATACTCCCGCAAGACATACCCTACACCGCGTACAGTCTGGACTAGACGCTTAGGATTGTGGACCTCTAGCTTGATCCGTAAAGCGCGAATATAAACTTCAATAATATTGGACTCCCCCATAAAGTCATATCCCCAAACCTGTTCTAAAATCTGGTCTCGGGTGAGGACTTGCCGGGGATGCCGCAGTAGAAACTCTAACAAATCAAATTCTTTTGCTGTTAATTCAATTAAATGACTGCCGCGATACACTTCACGAGTGGGGCGATTTAAACTGAGGTCTTCAAATGCTAAAATATCCGGTTCCTGGGGATGAATTCGGCGCAGACGGGCTTTAATTCGGGCCAGTAATTCTTCGATACTAAAGGGTTTTGTGACATAATCATCGGCCCCAGAATTTAACCCCAAAACCCGATCGCTGATTTCATCTTTAGCTGTCAACATCACAATCGGGACTTGAATGCCGGTGTTGCGAAGGCGTAAACAGAGGTCTAATCCCGAGAGTCCCGGCAGCATCCAATCTAAAATTAACAAATCGGGTTGAGACTCTCGGGCGATTCGGAGTCCATCTAATCCATTCCCGGCAACCGTTACTTGATATCCCTCCAGGGTGAGTTCGTCAGCAATGAACTGAGCGAGTTTCGGGTCATCTTCAACCAGGAGAATGCGATCGGTCATAACTGCGGTTTCCAGATGGGTAAGGCAATGGTAAAAATACTACCTTCTCCGGGTTTCGATCGCAGGGTAATCCGTCCCTCCATGCCTTCAATCAGACTTTTGGCGATCGCCAACCCCAACCCCGTCCCATCTCGCGATCGCGTCATGGATTCATCCACCCGATAAAATCGTTCAAAAATCCGGTGTTGGTGTTGTAGGGGAATACCAATCCCGCGATCGCATACATGAATCATCGTATAGTCTTCATTCTTTTCTAACCGTAAATCCACCGGCTGTTCAGCACCGGAATATTTAATCGCATTATCTACCAAATTAATCAAAACCTGTTGCAGGCGATCGCAATCGGCACAGGCAACCACCTCATCCTCTGTGGTCAATAGGGTAATTTTACGATTGCTGACTTTTTCACTCATTAAAGCCACCTCTGCCACCAAGGTATTCAGAATCACCGGATTGAGTCGAAAGTGCAAATTCCCACTATCTGCCCGCGCTAAATCGAGTAAATCTTGCAACATCCGAATGGTGCGTTCGGTTTCTGCACTCGCTGTTTCTAATGCCTGTTGTTGATAAGGACTTAAATTGGTACTGCGGCGCAACAAACTTTGGAGATACCCTATCACCACAGTTAAGGGAGTCCGTAATTCGTGGGAAACATTCCCCACAAATTGCCGTTGTTGTTCCCATGAACTATTTAAGCGAAATAACATTTCATTGAAGGATTGAGCTAATCCTAAAATTTCATCGGGGGCCTGTTGCAGTTGGAGTTTTGCCCCGCTTAAATCATCGGCAGAAACTGCACTCGCTACTCGACTCATCTGCTCTAAAGGCTGTAGGGCATTACGAATTCGTCGTTGCATTGAGAGGGTTAACATCAAAATCGTGAAAATACTCACCAGAATTAATTGGCTTCTCCCCTCGATTAATTTTCGATGCTCTTGGGTGATATCTTGAGAGAAATAGACCCGACCGACGGGCATCCCTCCAATGGTCAGAGGGCTACCGCATAACACCCAGTAGCGATCGCCAAAATTAATCACTTGAGGTTTGGCAGGCATTTCTACGACTGAAGCCAGATAGGAGAGTTGGGTGGGGGGAATTCGCATCTGAGGAGACTGGGCGATCGGATGACCCTCAAGACTGTTTACCCAGACGAATAATTTCGGGGTGGAAACTTTGGCGATCGTTTGTTCTAAACCAGTTTTGAGTGAAGTATCTTCACTATAAAATGCCACTTGGTCTGGAAAGTGCATGGCAATATAATTCAAGGTTTGCTTATTGGCGGCAATCAGGTTTTGTTCCATGTGCCAACTGGCCCAAAATGCCACACTTCCTAACCCTAGAATCGAGATGCCGACTAATTCTAGGGTTAGGCGAAACTGAAGGGAATCGGTGGAAATTTGCTGCCCGGTTAGCCTGTTGATAGCCGCTCGAATGAGGCGGGAGGGATTCATGAGAGACTGGGGGGTTAGGGAGGAGATTGAAGGCTTAAAAGTTTTTAGCGGTGTCTTGAATCGGGTCAAATTCAAAGCGCTGACTGTAGTCGGTTTCACCATACAAATTAAAACTGATAGTGGGGGAATTTCCGATGGCTTCAATGTGATGAATGGCATCGGGCATTAGGCAGAGGATATCTCCGGGAACGAGTAGGCGATCGCCGACGGATTCGATGCGATCGGGACTCTCGACTGTGGGCGATCGCTCCCAAAAGGTGTTTTTCTCGGTGCCACTAAGCAACGCCACCACTCCCCAACAAGCATGATTATGAATGGGTGATTTCATCCCCGGTGACCAAGCGACTAGCTGCACAGTTAGGGGAAATAAGGGTTCATCATATAACATTAAAACCTCCCACCCGGTTTGGGGGTCCGGTTCAATCGGCAGGATTTCCAGCCAACTGGCATGATTGAGCAATTTACGAACAAGGGGCGAAATTGCGGCGAGTCGGAGGCGATCGTCCGGGATTTTTTCTAAGATATCTTCGAGTTCGGTCAAAAATCGATACAGGCGATAGGGACGGTTTAACGCTTCGGACGGACTGGACATTTCATAACCCTTACCCTGTCGCTCATTCGTGACTAACCAGCTTTGTTTTTGCATCTCAAATTCCCCTGATGTTGAATCCTGGATCGGGGCTGCCAAGGGGTTCCTGTCCAACCCATCCGGCTTGTATTTACTCTATTAGAACGGGCTGACCTTTAGATGAGTCGTTCCTAATGATTAGATTAATTTTTGCTGAAGACTATCGGAAACTGAGTTCCCATCGGGGGCCTGATTCCCCTCATTTCAGCCATATTTCCAGGTTTTAACTGGGCTTCAGGTGTTCCTCATCTCGTACTCATCTGGTGGGAATTAAATGGGGCTAATCTTAACCGGACTTAAGCACGGTAACCCAGAAACCGGGTCAATCCTATCCAGATTTCGGTCAGAAAACTAGAAGTTTTCTCACTATCCCGGGTTTTTGGCGGAAGTCTTACTTAAAAAAGGCGACATTAAGGCTTGAGTTGGGTTTGAAGGATTTTAATTAATTGAGGCAACCTGAAATGAAACTTCAATATTTGTCTACCTTGGCATTAGCGTCAATTTTGAGCCTAGGAATGGCGGCGGGTTGTTCCAACCCCTGTGCAGCGAAAACACCCCCGACAGGCAATACGGCGACAGAAGTTACAACGGATCCCTGTGCAGGAAAAGCCAATCCCTGTGCCGCAAAAGCCGATCCTTGTGCAGGAAAAGCTAATCCTTGTGCTTCTAAATCCCGTTCTGTGGGAGGACCCCTCGCTGCGGAATTACAAGGAAAACCTGTGCTGGTTGATGTGTTTGCTGAATGGTGTTCTGCCTGTAAAAATATTGCGCCTACTTTGGCTGAATTAGAGGAAGACTATCAAGGTAAGGTGCATTTTGTTGTTTTAGATATGACGAATAATGCAACGGTTGCTGAGGCGGAAGCGAAAGCTGAACAGTTAGGACTCAGCCAATTTTTAGCGGAAACTAAAGCCCAAACTGGGACGCTGACGATTATTGATCCGGCTACTGGGACTATTTTGGAACAGCATCGGAATAATCCCGATAAATCTGCCTATACAACGGTACTGGATTCAGCCCTCGCTCAAAATTAAATTCCTAGATAAAATTCGCGGTTTGATTCCCCTTTATTGGGAGTTTTTAGGGATTGCCCTGACTATACCCGAGGCCCTAGGGCCTCGGGTATAGTTTTGGGAAGACAAACCGGGTTACTTGAGAAAAGCTGTAGCAATTAGCAGGCAATCTGAGCGGTAAAACCCGGTTTTTTGTCCTTTGGATTGACTCTGGTACTGGCGTCCTATAGCAGTCCTAAATCAGTTGTGGAATGCCCTCACCCCCAACCCCCTCTCCCAAAGGGGGAGAGGGGAGCTATATATGTCATAAATCATTTAGGATTGCTATAGGCTTGATATTTCAGCGGATTTATGCTATTTAACAACAGAGACAGAGTTCAAGGACCCGATTTGGACAGAAAGAACTCAGAGTCATTCCCTTGAATTTCAGGTGCATCAAGGGGCGGTATCGGCCCCAAGTCAAGGACTCAAATCGGTTGGTTTAATTGATGAATAGGAACAGTCAAGTAGGCCTTTCGGAATCAATGCCTAAAAAATATCCTTGATTTTATCAAAAAAATGGTAAAATTAATAGATTTTTCAAATGTAGAAAATTCTCCTAGGTGAAAAACCAGTGGAGGTATATCTAAAGACTGATTTAGGGGCGATCGCCTACCCAACATCCCCCAGATGTTGCTACTTTAAAAATAAACATTAAGCTGTGATTGAGATGATCGTAGAGAATCCCATTAAATCTCTAGGGACAAAACAAAATCAATATTCCTGGGAACTGAACATCCCAATTCACACACCGACGTCCTAACACCGAACACCTAGGGATTCCCAAAACCAAAACATCTTGTCAAAAAATAAAAAATTGAGCTGATTGCAACGAAGGGTTATATTTTCTATGGTTAGCCAAACTCCTGAAGCAGATTTTCAAGTTTCATTGAGTAACGATCAAGCAGTGGTGCATCTACCTCCGCGTTTAAGCGTAATCGAGGCGGTATTTTTTAAACAAACCTGTCATGAACTCTGTGAAGGGACCCCCCCGCCGGAACATATTATTCTGGATTTTAGTAAGACCACGTTTATAGACAGTAGTGGAGTCGGTGCTTTAGTCCGAGTGCTGAAGACGACTCAGACAGCCTCCATTGATTTAAGTTTGCGGAACGTACAATCCCAAGTGATGTCGGTCCTGTCCCTAACTGCGTTAGACCAAGAGTTGACCTTTGAGGGCGATTCTGGATCGATGACGGGGAGCAATCAGGAACTCGCCTCAAAAGCCAACTGGAAAGGGGACAAGAATGCCGAACTGCCGACAACCCATCCCTCGGTACGGTCCTCGGTGAAGCGATTGATTGATATTATCGGTGCATTGGTGGGGTTAGGAATTACGGGAGTCGCGTTTATTCCCCTGGCGATCGCCATCAAGATGGATAGTCCTGGACCGATTTTCTTTAGTCAAATCCGGTGTGGTTGGATGGGAAAAAGATTTCTGATTTGGAAATTCCGCTCGATGTGCGAAAATGCAGAAGCGCTCAAGTCCCAAGTGGAAAATCAAGTCGAAGGCCCGCTTTTTAAAAGTGAAAGAGACTCCCGGGTGACCCGTATCGGTCAGTTTATGCGCCGAACGAGTTTAGACGAGTTGCCGCAGTTTTGGAACGTCCTGAAAGGAGAGATGAGTCTGGTGGGAACGCGGCCTCCCCTACCGGATGAGGTCGATCACTATGAAGTCCCGGAATGGCAACGCCTGGATGTTAAACCGGGGATGACGGGAGAATGGCAAGTGCATGGGCGATCGTCCATTCGCACCTTTGAGGATGTGATTCGCTTAGATCTCGAATACCAAAAAAAATGGAGCCTGCTTTATGACCTAAAACTGATTTTAAAAACAATCGGGCTCGTGTTTAACAAAAATAGTGGTGCTTACTAGGTCGTTAAAGGGAGTTGTAGGATAAAGAAAGAAGGAATCTTTTGACGTCTGGGCCTTCTACTTTCATACCGAATCATTCTGGCGATGGCCAGAAGCGATAAACCCTTGATCCCACTTTCACCCCTTGGGTATGGAAGCCACCGCCCAGACGTAAACATTCTTCATCATATAGAAGATGGTGTTACAAAATTTCGGCAGCTGGTGGAAGGGACTCGCTTCCCAGCTAGGAAAACGACAGGCCAAAGAGGAGCGACCGTTGAAGCGATCGCGGCTGCAAGTCAAAAGCGATCTCTATGCCTTGGCACAAGTGTTGCAATGGTTAGAAGATGAAATCTACTCCCTACTTCCGCGCGATCGCTGGTGGCAGTATCAAACTGCCTTAGCAGAAGGCTTCACCAATGCCGTGCGTCACGCTCACCATGACTTGCCGCCTACAACTGAGATCGAAATTGAAGTCACCGTTTTTCCAAGCTATGTGGAGATCAAAATCTGGGATTACGGCCCCCCCTTCGATTTAGAAGCCAAGCTCAAGTCCCGCTACGAAAACCCAAATGGCAATCCATTGGATGAAGGAGGCCGAGGCTTAATCTTCATGCATCAATTAACCAATGAACTGCTGTACACCCGAATCGGAGACAATCGCAACTGTCTGATCATGCGAAAAAATTTCCGTTGATGAGCAAACTCATTTCCCCGTCGCATCTGCTATTCTCTTCACTCAAGACAGGCGTTCGGAACCTCTTGCGAACTTTAGCTGCCGATCGCATTACGCCCATGATTGTACCCGGACCCGATGATGAGACCAAAAGCCTCGAAGCCCTAAGCCGGTATCAAACCCTCGATGCCGCTACTCAAACTGCTTTACAGGAACTCACCGCCCTGATTCCCCAGCTTTTTCAGATGCCGATCGCCGCGATCGCCCTCGGCATCCCAGGTAACTGTGCTGTAAAATCCCAGATTGGGGCCACCCCGGATGAACTTGACCTCGCCTGTGCCTGGTCTACTTATCCCCTCAAACAAAGACGGCTGGTGGTTCTCAACTCCCTGAACCAACCCGGAGAATTACTCCCGGACAATGGCCGGGATGATCCCCAAGGCACTCTCTGCTTTTACGCCGGTGTTCCCCTCATCTCTTCCGAGGGTGACCCCATCGGCATCTTATTCATCATGGACCGCGTACCGCAACACTTCAGCGCGACCCAAAAGCAAACCCTGCAAATCCTGGCAACTCAGGCGATCGCTGCGATCGAACGTCCCCGCATCCAACCCCCTGCACCAGATCAACCCCACCTCCTAGATTTTCTCAACCACACTCATGACGCCATCCAAACCCTGCGTCTGAGTGACCAACGGCTGCTTTATGTCAACCCAGTTTGGCTCAAAACCCTCGGCTATACCCTCGAAGAAATCCCTTCCATGTATTGGTGGGACATTCTCGACTCCGGCTCATTTGACAACGCCTCGACTATCCTCGAAAAACTCCGCCTCGGGGAATCCCTCACCGGCGTCAGCCTAATTTTACTCACCAAAACCGGCGATCGCGTCTGGGTGTCAGCCAACTTCTCCTCTTTATGGGAACGCAATCAACCGGACCATGCGATCGCCCTATTGCGCAACGTCACCCCAGAACAACAAGCCCGCCTCAAATACGAACAACTCTTTGAAAATACCGCCCTGGGACTCTTTCAACTCACCCTAGAGGGCCATTACTGCCAAATCAACTCCGCCCTCGCCAAAATGTATTGCTATGACTCCCCCACCCAATTCTTCTCTCGGGTGGAACATCCACGCCAACTTTACCTCCAACCCCAGGAGTGGGAGGAGTGCCTGCATCTGTTAGAAACCCAGGGTCACCTGGTTCATGAGGTGGAAGTCAAACGCTTCGATGGCTCCACAATCTGGATTTCTGAAAATATCCAACCCTTAATTGATCTTAAAGGTCGCACCATTGGCTATGAAGGGTTTGTCCAAGATGTCACCCCCAACAAGCAAGCTGAAGCCACAGTCCAACTGGCCCGGGATCAACTCCAAGCGGTCTTGGATGCCGTTCCCGGTACTGTTTCTCTAATTAGCGCCGATTTTCACTATTTAGGTGTTAATCGCCATTTAGCCGCCACTTACAACTTACCCCTGGCTCAATTTATCGGGCGCGAAGTCGGGTTTCGGCAATCGGCTTTCGGACAATTTGTCCGCGATTTCTTTGCTACCCAATCCCGCGAAGCCTCGATTGAAATTGATTCCGAGGTCAATGGTGCATTCCGCAGCGATTTGGTGATTGCCAAGAAGTGGTTGGAGGACCAAGCTGCGGTTTTTGTGGGGATTGATATTACGGAACGCAAACGGGCGGAGGCGGCCCTGAAAGCGGAACTGGCGGAGGCGGCAGAATATGTGCGATCGCTCCTACCCCTACCCTTGAGCGAACCTGTCCCCATCGATTCCCGGTTTATTCCCTCTCAACAGTTGGGGGGAGATTGTTTTGATTATTATTGGCTCGATGATGATCATTTAGCCATTTATTTGCTCGATGTCTCCGGACATGGGTCTCGGGCGGCCCTACTCTCGGTTTCGGTCTTAAATTTATTGCGCGCTCGTTTTCTTCCCGGTACCGACTTTTATCAACCCTATCAGGTGCTGACGGCCCTCAATCATGCGATTAAGATGGAACGTCAGCGGAATATGTATTTTACAATCTGGTATGGGGTCTATAATCAGGTGCAGCACCAGCTAGTTTATTCCTGTGCTGGGCATCCTCCAGCAATTTTGCTCTCCAAAGACGGTCCAGTACAAAAACTCAGAACGGAAACCTCAGTCCCGATTGGAATGTTTCCCAATATTAAATATGAAAATGCTGTTTGCCAGATTGAGGCAGAGAGTTCGCTTTATATTTTTAGCGATGGCATTTATGAGATTAACGAACCGGATGGGTCGATGTGGAGTCTCGATAACTTTATCGATTTACTCGATCAATGTAGACAAAGTAACTCATTTAATCTGGAGCAAGTGTTAGGGTTAGTCCGCCAAGTTTCTCAGGAAGATATGTTTCATGATGATGTCTCTTTGTTGCAAGTGAAGTTTGATTTTTAGCCGTTTAGCTCCGGCAATCCCCATCCGCAAGGGAGCCACCTCCGTTCCCCTCTTGATTGAATCCGCGTGGTTCTAAAAAACTGAGAGAATCTCCTGATGTTAGGAATGTCACGACGGAAGACAGAGGCGATCGCCTTGCTCTGATGACTGGGGTACTAGGCTCAATCCGGTTTAGAAAGGACGTGTTTTTCAAATTCCTCTCGGTTGGGAAAAACTTTCATGATTTTATCCAATCCAGCAAGTTCTAGTAGCATTTTGACTTGCGTATTGATGGAACACAAAAATAGCTTCCCTCCGGCAGCTTGAACGGTTTTAATCGCCGCAACAATTGCTCCTAAACCGGAACTGTCCATGAAACTGACATCTTGAAAATCAATGAGTACAATTTCAGCTCCTTCGGCCAGGTAATTGCTAATTTCTCGCTCAAATTGACCCACCTTAGTCCGATCTAAAAGGCCAACGGGTTGGACCACTTTAACCACTGGACTCATCCTTAATTAACCCCTACTTGATTTGACAGGTGCCACGGGCTAGACTTGATTTTTTAATCAAATGACTGGCCTAGAGACGATGGTCTGGTGACATTGACATGATTTTTATCTTACCCTGGGTGGGTGTTATTGCAGTTTAGCTCATCTGGGGATTTCGCATGAGGGCTTGTTTACCAACCCAATTGAATAGATGAGACTAGGGTCTATAATATACGCAATTGTTCACTCAGGATTGAGGAATAGGGAAGGGGTCGATCTGGCCCGCGATCGCCTTGAGGAGACACAGACCCTCAAAACCCCCTAAAATTTAAAGTCTAAAATCCAATAGGCGATAATCCATGACGGCGAATATCCTTGTGGTTGAAGATGAAGTCAAACTCGCTCAATTTATCGAACTAGAACTCAAATATGAAGGCTACCAGGCGATTGTGGTTCGAGATGGGGTCGCCGGATTGACAGCCATCCAAGAGTCCACTCCCGATCTGGTCCTTCTGGATGGGATGCTGCCGGGACTCTCAGGGTTGGAAGTCTGCCGTCGTTTGCGAACCAGTGGGAATATGGTGCCAGTGATTGTCTTAACGGCGCGGGATGAAGTGAGCGATCGCGCGGCAGGATTGGATGCGGGTGCAGATGATTACCTGGTGAAACCCTTTACTTCTGAGGACTTGATTTCCCGAGTGAAGGCCCATCTGCGAAGTCCCATCGAAGTGGATCCGGATTTGTTACCCTTTGCTGACTTGAGCTTGAACCGACGCACCCGGGAAGTCCGCCGGGGCGATCGCACCATTGATCTGACGGCGAAAGAGTTTGACTTACTCGAATATCTGATTTCCCATCCCCGACAAGTGGTCAAGCGTGAACAAATTCTGGAAAACGTCTGGGGTTACGATTTTATGGGGGATTCCAATATTATTGAGGTCTACATTCGTTACCTCCGTCTCAAGCTAGAAGCGCAGGGGGAAAAACGGCTGATTCAGACAGTGCGTGGGGTCGGTTACGTTCTAAGGGATTAAATTCTACCCCAGTTTACTCAGTGGGTAAACTACCCAACACAGGTGCAACGATTCAGTTGCACTTTTTTAATGCAATTTTTATCCCGGGGGATAAGCTAGAACCGATCAAAGGGCGATCGCAAACCGTTCCAGATTCCGGGTTAATCGTTCCCCTGTTTTTCCTCCATCAATTTAAAAAATCATGTTTTTCATCTCTTTACCTCTTCTTTACCGAAGGTTTCCACAATTTTAACTCAAAAAAACTGTCAAGAAAGATAATTTATATTACAATTTTATGAACTATCAAACTATTCAAAAAACCGGGCTAAATTATTCAACCGAAATCCGCTCTTTGCTGAGTGAATCAATCCGGCAAAATCTCCAACTTGAAATCAGAACCTAAATCAGGATAAATTGAGCCTTTTGTTCCAGGATAAACCCTTAAAACAGGACCCTATATGATGCATCAATTCACAGGTAAATGTCCGGTGAAATGGGCAACGCTGACCCTCCTGATTGCCCTTGCCCTCACCGCTTGTCGAGGCACCGGAACATCAGCCCAAAATCGGGGAGCACGAGGTGAAATTAATAACCTGAGTATCGATGGTTCTAGCACAGTTTTTCCGATATCTGAGGCGATGGCAGAAGAATTTATGAAAACCCATCCGGGGGTGAGAGTTACCATCGGTATTTCCGGGTCTGGCGGGGGGTTTAAGAAATTTTGCCAGGGAGAAACAGATATTTCCAATGCATCTCGGGCCATCGATATGACGGAACGAGAATTGTGCGAAAAACATGGCATTGAATACATCGAACTTCCCATTGCATTAGATGGTATTTCGGTGGTTATCAATCCTGAAAATGACTTTGTTAAATGTCTGACGTTAGAAGAACTTAAGCGAATGTGGGAACCAGCAGCGGAAGGAAAAATTGTCAACTGGAACCAAATCCGTTCAACCTTTCCTAATCGCCCTCTGCGGTTGTTTGGTCCGGGCACGGATTCAGGGACTCACGACTATTTTACCGCTGCTTTGGTGGGGCAAGAACAACAAAGTCGCGGGGATTATACCGCCAGCGAAGATGATAATATAATCGTGCAAGGAGTCGCTGCCGATGCCGATGGTCTCGGGTTTTTTGGCTATGCTTACTATCAGGAAAATCAAAATAAGTTAAAATTAGTGGAAATTGATTCCGGCCAAGGTTGTATTGCCCCGGGTCCCGAGACGATTGCTAATAATAGCTATCAACCTTTTTCTCGTCCAGAATTTATCTATATTAAAAAATCCGAGGCAGATCGCCCGGATGTGAAAGCTTTTGTGGAATTTCATCTGAATCCAGAATATCAATATTTAATCTCGGAAGTGGGGTATGTTCCCCTTCCTGAATCGGTGATGACGGTGGTTAGAAACCGCTATCAACAGGGGAAGGTTGGGTCAGTTTTTAAGTCTGGTTCAACCGTAGATATCAATCTGCATGATGCCCTGAATCTGGAAAATTAAAGAAAATTCAGCTAAAATTAACTCCAATCGATAGGGGGTCAACCCGGTGGGATGTCCTCAACTGTCTGGCGATCGCATTTTAATCCGATAATGTATCAGGTATGTTATGGAGTTTCATTCCTTACCACCGCAACTCCCAGATGGAGAGTCTTGGCAACGAAATCTACACCGACTCACTGGGATAGAACGGGGTTTACAGATTATTCTCGCGATGATAGCGGGGATTCCGATTTCGATTTTTGTGGCGATCGCATCGGTATTTCTCTATGAAACAGTATTATTTTTTCAAACGGTTCCCCTCTGGAATTTTCTCAGCGATACCCAGTGGACGCCGTTATTTCCGAGTAAAAATTTCGGCATTTTAGTCCTAGCCAGTGCTACACTGATGGTGACGGGAATTGCCAGTTTGTTTGCCATCCCCATCGGATTATTAATCGCGATTTATTTAGCGGAATATGCCAGCGATCGCCTGCGATTGATGGTTAAACCCCTTTTGGAAGCCTTATCAGGAATTCCGACGGTGGTTTATGGTTATTTTGCCCTGTTAGTCGTGACTCCAATTTTGCAGCAGTTGATTCCTGGACTGGCGAGATTTAATGCCTTAAGTGCAGGGTTAGTCACGGGAGTGGCGATCGTCCCAATTATTTCTTCCCTGAGTGAAGATGCGATTAAAAGCGTTCCCCATTCCCTGAGAGAAGCCGGTTATACCTTGGGATTAACCAAGCAAGAAGTATTAACTAAAATTGTTTTGCCGATGGCTTTTCCGGGTATTATCGCCTCATTTATGTTAGCCGCTTCTCGGGCTTTGGGCGAAACCATGATTTCGGCGATCGCAGCAGGGCAAAATCCTCAATTGACCCTCAATCCCCTGATTCCAGTTGCCACGATGACCGCCTTTATTATTCAGGTGAGTTTGGGAACCGTCGCCTTTAATTCCTTAGCCTTTCAAACCATTTTCACCGTGGGGATGGTGTTATTTTTGATTACCCTAGGATTGAATAGCTTTGGGTATTGGCTGGTTCGTCGGCATCAAACGGCGATGACTGAGGCGATCGTCCCGACCATTTCCTCTAATGAACTGTCTCATTTTGACCCCATCTACGATGAAGAATTTCCCCTGACTAACCCTAGATTTGGGAGAGTACAAACCCGGTCAATTGCCGAGTTTAAAACGCCTTTGGTTCGCCGCCAGGGGTTGGACCGCTGTTTTAGTTTAGTCAGTGCGATCGCCATCCCCATTGCCCTCAGTATCCTTGCCCTCTTACTCTTCGATGCTTCTCGGCGGGGTTTGCCTCATCTAACCTGGCAATTTATCACCAGCTTCCCCTCCCGCAACCCCCAAGAAGCCGGAATTTATCCCGCCCTCATGGGTAGCTTGTGGCTATTAGGATTAACCGGATTATTTGCCTTGCCCATTGGCATTGGAACCGCCATTTACCTTGAAGAATATTGCGCCAATACCGCCCTGAATCGGTTCTTAGAAATTAATATTGCTAACCTAGCTGCTGTCCCCTCAATTCTTTATGGATTATTAGGGCTAGAATTATTTGTGCGCCTCCTCGCCCCAATGACAGGAGGGCCAAGTTTACTCTCTGCCGCCCTCACCCTAACCGTGATTATTTTACCCATGTTTATTGTCACCACTCGGTCTGCTTTACGGGGTATTCCTGACGGTTTACACCAAGCAGGTTATGCTATAGGGATGACTCGTGCTCAGGTGTTGTGGCATATCGTGTTACCGGCAGCATTTCCCGCCACCTTAACCGGCGCACTTTTAGCCTTAGCCCGGGCGATCGGAGAAACCGCCCCGTTAATTGCCGTAGGGGCATTATCCTTTGTCTCCTTTGCACCCCCGTTGTCCTGGGAGGGAGTGTATAGCCGATTTACCGCCTTACCCTTTCAAATTTTTAACTGGATTTTACGGCCCCAAGCCGCCTTTCATGACAATGCTGCTGCCGCTATTTTAGTATTAGTCGGTATTTTATTAATCCTTAATATTTTCGGTATTTTTATTCGAGAAAAATGCAAAAGTTAATCCCATCCTTTCTCTATCCTAATTCTAGTTAAAACACCATGAATTTGACTTTAGACTATTCTAATCCCAATCAATCGGCCATTCTGAAAACTTCAGATTTGTCAGTTTTTTTTAACAAAACGCAAATCTTAGGCAACATTAATCTAAAAATTTATGTTCATAAAATAACGGCCATTATCGGACCATCGGGCTGTGGAAAAACAACCTTAATTCGATGCTTTAATCGCCTAAACGAACTCTCCAATCAGTTTAAAAGAGTCGGCCAGATTTACATAGGCGATCGCGAAATTTCTCAGGTAAACCCCGTAGAAATTCGCAGGCAAGTCGGGATGGTCTTTCAAAAACCGAATCCCTTCCCCAAATCAATTTATGACAACATCGCCCTCGGCTTACGAGTTAATGGGTATCAGGGGGATATTGATGAATGTGTAGAGTATTCTCTCCGTCAAGTTTTCTTATGGGATGAAGTCAAAAACAACCTCTATCGTAGTGCCTTAACCTTATCTGGAGGGCAACAACAACGCTTGTGCATCGCCCGTACCTTAGCCCTGAAACCGGATATAATTTTGATGGATGAACCCTGTTCCGCCCTCGACCCCATTTCCACCGCCCGCATTGACGAACTGCTGTATGAACTGAAGCATAACTATACGATTGTTATCGTCACCCATAATATGCAGCAAGCCTCCCGAATCTCCGATTTGACTGCTTTTTTTAATATTAAAACGACCGAAACTGGGGAAAAAATCGGCTATTTATCGGAATATGATAAAACTGAAGTAATTTTCCATCATCCCCAACAGCAGGCGACTCAGGAGTACGTCAGTAGGCGTTTTTAGTCTAGGGGTCACCTCACCCCTTTCCTTGGAGTAAAAATCCCGATTTACCGCCGGCTGTTTCACCCTGACAACCAAACCGCCCAAAAATTTTCTTTTCCTAGAGTGCATTCATGCTAGACTGGAAAGGTTTTCATATTGTAATTTGAGCTATGTTTTGGGCTGACAAAATTGCGGAAAGTGCACAAGGCGAACAAATCGTTAATGATTCAAAAACCCCTTCGGGTCGAGTTCATGTGGGGTCCTTGCGGGGTGTGATCATCCATGATGTCATTTATCGCGCCTTGAAACACGCCGGTAAGCCCGTTAAATTTATGTATGGCGTTGATGATTATGACGCCCTTGATACGGTTCCCGGCTATCTCGATCGCGAAAAATTTACCCCCTATTTGGGTTACCCCTTGTGTAACGTCCCCTCTCCTGATGACAAGGCGACAGATTACGCCAAATACTTCATGGGAGAATTCCTAGAAGTCTTTGATTACTTAGGGGTTAAACCGGAGATTTATTACCTGCGAGACTTTTATCGAACCGGACAACTCAACCCCTATATCGATACCTTCTTACAAAATTCCCATCTAGTTCGGGAAGCCTATAAAGAAGTCAGTAAAGCCGATCGCCCGAGTAACTGGTATCCCTTCCAAGTCATCTGCGAAAACTGCGGAAAAATTGCCACCACTGTTGTCACCGACTACAACGGCAAAGAAGTCTTTTACACCTGCGAACCCAACGCCACCAACTATGTCAATGGATGCGGACATTCCGGCTGGATTTCCCCCTTTGACGGCAACGGTAAACTCCCCTGGAAAGTCGAATGGGTTGCCAAATGGCAACTGGTGGGAGTTACCATCGAACTCGCTGGAAAAGACCATTCCCAAAAAGGGGGTTCTCGCGATGTCGCCAACGCGATTTGTCGCAAAGTCCTCCAAAAACAACCCCCATTCCATTCCCCCTACGAGTTTATTTTAGTGAATGGAACCAAAATGAGTTCCTCCAAAGGAGTCGGTTCGGCAGCGAAAGAAATCGCCGAATTGTTGCCACCGGAACTGCTGCGCTTTTTGATGCTGCGAACCCAACCCAAATCGGTGATTAATTTCGCCCCCAATTATGAAACCACCACCCGATTGTTCCGGGATTACGACACTTTAATCGAGAAATATCAAGGGGTTACCCCGGAAAGCGGCGAGGACCCAAAACAGGATAAAGAACTACAACCCCTGTTTTATTCTCAACTCACCGATGAAGTCAAAACCTATCAACCCTTTGATTTCAGTACCTTAATTTCCCTGCTGCAAGTGCCTCATTTGGATATTAAGGAAGAAATTCAAAAACGCTGCGAACAACCGTTAACCGATGCGGATTGGGAGGTTCTCCATCAGCGAATTGAGTCAGCACAAAAGTGGCTAGATGATTATGCTGACGAAGAAGAAAAACTGGTGCTTTATTTTGACGAAATCCCCGAACAAGTCCAAGAGTTGACTGAGGAACAGGTAACTTATTTGGGTGAGTTAGCCAAGAATTTAGAAGCGGCAGACAGTTGGGATGGCGAAACCTTACAAACGATTATTTTCTCGACGAGTAAAGGTTTGGAGATGAAACCAGGTAATGCGTTTCCGGCGGTTTATTTGACCTTCATGGGTAAATCTAAAGGTCCAAAAGCGGGGAATTTACTCTCCTATTTAGATAAATCGTTTGTCTTGGAAAGAATTCGCGGGGCTGTTGCATTGAAACAAGGGGCAGCAGTGTAGTTGCGAGAT
>NZ_JAFLQW010000008.1 GCF_017313335.1 Phormidium pseudopriestleyi FRX01
AATTACGGAGATTGAGACGGGCTGGTTTCGGTACGGTTCCCTAGAGACTGTAGACCGAATTGTACCGTCAGGCTTTCCCTCGTCCTAGGCTGGAGATTGTGCCTGGAATGGTCTTTAGGATGGGGAAATTGAGGATTTTTGTTTTTTACCCCATTGAATCATATCCCATTTTTCAAAAAAGTTCAAGCTAAACCCCAAACTTTTTTCAGGAAAGCCCCAGACCCCACCTCCGGTATAGATTGCCGACTTCTTTGCCTTGTGACCCTGGCGATCGGATATATGGAAATCGTCACTTAAGCAGTAGAATCGTAGCAGAAAATCCTTATTGAGTCAAACCCCCGTTGTAGTTCTATCCCATAGCGCTTTGTAGGAAGGTGAGGGACCTAACATAGAGCGATCGGTGTCATGCCAGACTCTATAAAACCCAGATTCTTGACCCCTCACACCAAATGCGCTCAACCCTAACCGTCTTGAGAGAACTATAGATCATCTATGAAGAAAATTTTAACCCTCGTTTCCGTCACCTTACTGCTGCAAAGCATGATGATATCCGTCCGAGCACAACAACCCCTTAATCCCATTCAAGAGGTCCTTGAATCCGGGTTAATGACTCAATATCCCGACGGACAATTTCATCCCGAACGCGGAGTTGTCCGCGCCGAACTTGCCTCAATTCTCGTCAAAACCTTTCAACTTGACAAACGAAATACAGCGACCAATCAAAATCAACCCATTCCCGACGTTCCGCCCTCCCACTGGGCCTACAGCGACATTGAAATCGCCCTAGAAACCGGGATTATGAAAGGCGATTTAACCG
Organism: Phormidium pseudopriestleyi FRX01; assembly: GCF_017313335.1. Lineage (GTDB taxonomy): Bacteria > Cyanobacteriota > Cyanobacteriia > Cyanobacteriales > Laspinemataceae > Laspinema > Laspinema pseudopriestleyi. Next base: position 818 of record NZ_JAFLQW010000008.1, read on the forward strand.
GCAAATTTCATCCCAATCAACCCGTAACTCGGGCCGAAGGATTTGCCATTTTTGCCCAAGCTTTTGGCGTGTTAATGCTTAATGATGCCGATGTTAATCGGATTTTAACCTCCTATCAAGATGGCTATCAAACCCCTGATTGGGCTAAACAAGCCTTAGCTACGGCTATCTTTGAAGAGTTAGTTAATGTTGGTAACAATAACGCGCTCAATCCCTTACAACCCATGACTCGTGCAGATATGGCTTATGCTTTAAGTCAATATTTAGCCAAACAAGATAATCCCGGGACTATCCCAGATATTCCTAACTAATCATTCTAAATGTTTGGTGTTACGACAGCAAGTCGTAACACCAAACAATTTATTAACAATTAGGTTTTAGCATGATAGAGAAACGTCAAATTGGCTTAACGGGTGGAATTGCTACGGGTAAAACTACCGTTTCTAATTACTTGAAAAATCAGCATAAATTGCCGGTGTTTGATGCGGATATTTATGCGCGGGAAGCAGTGAGTATTGGTTCAGAAGTGTTGAATCAAATCGTGAAGCGGTACGGGAGTGACTTGCTACTGCCCGATCGCCGTCTGAATCGTCAGAAGTTGGGAGAGATTGTCTTTACTCAACCCCCGGAGAAACAGTGGTTAGAGGAACAAATTCATCCCCAAGTGCGCGATCGCTTTCTTCGAGAAATAGCAACTTTGCCGCAAAATTATACCGCAGTGTTGGTAATCCCGCTGTTATTTGAAGCACAAATGACCGATTTAGTTACGGAAATTTGGGTGATATCTTGTCCTGGCGATCGGCAGATTCAGCGATTGATGGAACGCGATGGATTGACCCTAGACCAAGCGAGGGCTAGAATTAATAGCCAAATGCCCTTATCTGAAAAATGCTCTCAGGCTGATGTCATTTTAGATAACTCCTCCACTGTAGAACACCTCATCCAACAGATAGATGTCGCTTTGATGCCGGATAGAGATAATAGAAAGTAAACCCATCCCGGGATACTTTCAATTCTAACTTAACCTCTGTCTTCAAAATGCAAACCATAAAAACGGCAAATCCAGAAGGTTCCCCGAATAATGGAGGACCCATTAACTGGTATAAAAAATTTATGGCGATTGTCGCCGTTATCAATTTATTGTTAGTGGGATTCGATTCTTCTTACATTCCCCTGCGTGATATCTATTTTCACCAAATTCCCCCGGTTGTGGTAACTTATGATAAAATTAAAGGGATTGAACCCCATCCGGAAACCGAAAACTACCTAGAAACCGTCAATCAATTAACCCGCCAACTGCAACAGCCGAACAGTTCCCTGGAAACTCCCCAAGTGGAGGATTTGCTAGAATCATTGCGCTATGAAAGCGAGGGGATGCTCAATGAAAACCCCTTTATGGCTGCGGGTAAGTTCGGCACTTTTGCCAAAATTCAAAGGCGAATGCGTCAGCATCTTGGCACAGAATATGCTTCGGATGCTTTTCAAACCTTCTGGACTTCTAGTTATTTAATAACTCACAATTCAAACCAAGAATTAAACTTTTTTCAAAGCAAAATTACCCCATTAATTGCCAGCAACTATTCCAGAAGTGTAGATGAGATTGGTCAATTTACTGATGATTTTTGGCGAATTGATATTTTCTTTATGTGCTTTTTTGGCCTAGAATTCCTACTTCGCACCTTCTTTATGCATCGCCGGATTACGGGCTTACGCTGGATAGATGCGATGTTGCGACGCTGGTATGATGTTTTATTGTTTTTACCATTTTGGCGAGGGTTGCGGGTGATTCCGGTTGCGGTGAGGCTGCAACAGAGTCATTTGGTCAATTTCGATCGCATCCTAGTGCAGATGACCCACGAACCTGCTGCTAAACTAGCCGATCGCCTATCTCGATTTGTGATGGTTCGCTTTATCAATCAAGCGCAAGACTCCATTCGAGAAGGAACTGCCGCCCAATCATTGTTGAATCCTCAACCGGCGATCGACCTCAACAATGTGAATGAAATCGAAGTCATTACCGACAGACTCTTAGAATTAACCATCTACAAAGTTTTACCCCAAATTAAGCCAGAATTAGAAGCTGTTTTGCATCATAGTATAGAAAGTGCTTTTAAAGAATCTGGGATTTATCAAAGCCTCAAAGCCTTACCCGGACTTGGAAATTTGCCCAGAGATTTTACGGAACAAATGGCCTCGAACTTAGCCCAAACTACGGTAACCGTTTTGGAAACCTCTTACGCCGATGTAGAAGGAAGAGTTCTGTTTGAGCGCCTCAGTAAGGAGTTCAATCAAGCCTTCCGAAAAGCCCTAGGCGATCATCAAACCCAAGAAGAAATACAAATCTTGCTCACTGATTTCTTAGAAGAATTAAAACTCAATTATGTGGTAAAATCCACTCATTCTGACCCAGAAGCAACCCTGGCCGAAATAGAAAACCTCTACCAACTGGAAGAACCACCCTCCCTCCCCTCAGTCCAGTAACAGTCTGCTGTTTCAGAACCCCTATTGTTGGTTTTTAATTGGGCGATACAGTATGGGTTAGAAACCGGGTTTCTTCATCAACGGTTTTTCCGTTGCCTAAATTTAGGTTAGAAACCCGGTTTCTTGTCCCTCTTGTCCTGGGGTTGGTTAGAAACCGGGTTTCTTTATCAACGGTTTTTCCGTTGCCTAAATTTAGGTTATAAACCCTGTTTCTTGTCCCTCTTGTCCTGGGGTTGGTTAGAAACCGGGTTTCTTCATCAACGGTTTTTCCGTTGCCTAAATTTAGGTTAGAAACCCGGTTTCTTGTCCTGGGGTTGGTAATTAGACTAGATAAAACTACGCCGATTCGCCACCCACTACCACATTGCGAATTCGCAGACTAGGACCGCCACAGCCTACAGGTAAACCATTTTGCCCGCCTTTGCCGCAACCTCCGGATTCATCCCAGTAGAAATCATCCCCGATCGCCTCAATATCAGCTAAGGTACTAAACACATTCCCCGAAAGCGTCACATCCCGCACAGGTTCGGCTAATTTGCCATTTCTAATCATCCAAGCTTCCCCAGCGCTGAAAGTAAACATTTCCCCATTCGTCATCCCTCCCAGCCAATTTCGAGCATAAACCCCTTCTTTAATATCCGTAAATAAATCCTCAACCGGAGTCTTTCCCCGTTCAATCCAGGTATTCGTCATGCGGACAATGGGAGGATAATGATAATTCAAACATCGGGCATTTCCCGTGGCAGTTTCCTCTAATTTCCCAGCGGTTTCGCGGGAGTGGAGGCGTCCGACAAGTACCCCATCTTTAATCAGTTGAGTAGTGGTGGCAGGAGTGCCTTCATCATCATAAAGATAACTCCCTCGATGACCCGGAGGGGCCGCCCCATCAAAGATTTGCAACTCTTCAGGACCAAACCGGCGTCCCAGGGTCATCACTTCCAGCAAATCTGGGTTTTCATACGCCATATCCGCTTCAGAAAGATGTCCAAAGGCTTCATGAACGAACAACCCAGACAAAATCGGGTCAATCACCACCTGGTAGGTGTTGCCTTTAACCGAGGGCAGGGAGAGGGCATCCACTGCTCTTTGGGCGGCCCCTAGCACTTGGGAGTCCAGTTGGATTAAATCTTCGTAAGCTTTCCGGGACCCGGTGGTTTCCCGTCCGGTTTGGACCGTTTCGCCATTGCGTGCCGTGGCGGCAAAGCGCATTTCCATATCCACCCAAGACTGTTCCAGGATTGTGCCTTCCGAGGTGAACAGGAGGACCCGTTGAGCGCTGTCACTGTAGCGAACCGAGGTGGTGGTGATGCGCGAGTCAACTTGGCGGAGGATATCCGTATAGCGATCGCACAATCTCTTTTTCTCGATAATCGGAATTTTTCTGGGGTCAGTACCCGTGAGTAACAGTTCACAAGTAATTTGTACCGGGTCCACTGGGGCTAAAATTGTTTCTTCATCCCCGACTAATCGCGCCGCTGCGATCGCTTCCTCGATCCGTTCCGTCAGTCCCCCCAGTTGATTAAAACTGGCAAAGCCCCAACCCCCTTGATAGCAAGCGCGGACCTGTCCCCCAATCGAGACTCCCTCACTTAGGGTTTCAATTTTTTCACCCCGCAAAAAGATATCGGTGCCTTCAGCTTCTTCTAGGCGAATTGCTAAATAATCAACCCGGGAGGCATAACGAGCTATTAGTTCAGCTAATAAGTTTTTTGTATCAGTGAGCAAGGTAGACATGGTTTGAGGGCGAGTTCCCAAGCATAATGATTGATATGTTCTACTATAGCGGTCCTCAATCATTCACACCAACCGGGTGGGTTTTTACCAACAAGGGGGCGAGTGCCGACTGCCTCGGGGGTCAAACTGATTTTGGATCAAGGGGGTAACCCTGCCGATTTTCTGCGGAGATTGCGACTGATTTGTTCGGTTGTACGAATGTTTTTATGGGGTAGATCCAGATAGGCTAGTAGTATCTTGTTTTCATTTGAATTTAGATTAAAGGATTTGTAGCAAGTTTTAAATTACAAATTCTTGCTTAATTATTGAAAATTAATGATTTGAACCAGTGAACTGTAGAGGGGGATATTTCCGTGTACAAGTGGGTCTTACCAACGATTAGCGAGGTTTTAGCACAGGCGGGGTCAGCCGACAATTCCTCGGACCTAGAGATGGGGTTGACTGGGGAAGATCCAGGCGATCGCAATCGGACAACGACCCATCGGGATGCAGCCTCGCTCTGGTTGCGCCGCATTCGGGCCGATCGCCAATGGCAAGGGGCAATTGCCTCCGTCTGTGCCCTCCTCGATAGCGAACGGGCAAGCGATGACCCGGATACCCCCCATCCCCTCTCTAGCAAAGGGTTAGTTTTATCCGGTCCCGTCCCGGTTTTAACCCAATCCACCCACTTAGAACAGTTCTCCACTTGGACCTTTGCGGGAGTGCAGCAGTCTGGCGCAAGGTTACCCTCCTCCCTCTTCCCCTCGACCCCGGATAATGGTTCAGATACCCCCAACCCGACAGTTTTACCCCTGCTCACCGGGGACCCCCTAGCCCGCGAACAATTTTGTTTAGTCTTGACAGCGCGGTTTAGTCTGGTGATGGTGGTGGGATTAAACCCCCAGGGACAACCGGCGTTTCAGTTTTCCTTTGATCCAGAGGCGATCGCCTTGGTGTGGCAAGGGTTGCGATCGCGTCTAATCCCCTTCAAAAATCAGACAGCTATTTCCACCTTAGATCAGCAGTTCCAACGGTTCAAACCCTGCACCCCACACTACAAAATTGTTTGTCAGTTTACCCAACAGCTTCTGGAATATCTCCCCGAACCCCTAGAACTTGATGGCGAAATCCTCGATGAAATGAAAGCATTCGCGGCAGATTGGACCGGGTGGGGTTCCTCCATGCGGGCCTTACCTCAATGCGATGGGGATTCAGTCACAAGGGGGGATTGTCCCAATGGTGAGGCGGAGATTTCCTGGGAGGTATCCCGTCCCGATGGGAATTCTCGGGTTGGGACCTCTGCCGAACGCAGAAATGCCCTAAGTAATCCGGAACCGGCGACTACCAAAACCCTGCGATCCAAGGGTGGAAAATCCGTGGGAACCGTCTCGGCTAAAACGGCTAATCCCCGGAAACCGGCGATCGACCAGCCCTTAGATGACCTGCGGGATGCGGCGAGTAAGAACGTCCGAAACCAAGCCCCGGCCTTGGATGTGGAATTATTACAGGCGATCGCTCACGAAGTTAGAACGCCCTTGGCGACCATCCGCACCCTCACCCGACTCTTACTCAAACGCCGTCATCTCGATGCCGAGATTATCAAACGCTTAGAAGCCATTGATCGCGAATGTAGCGAACAAATCGACCGCTTTGGCTTGTTTTTCCGGGCGGTGGAATTGGAAACCACCAAGGATGCCCATGCGCCGATGCACCTGACTTCCACCTCCCTCACCCAAGTTTTAAATAGTTGTATCCCGCGCTGGGAAAAACAAGCCAGCCGACGCAACCTCACCTTAGATGTGATTCTCCCCCCAAAAATGCCCTCGGTCGTCAGTGACCCATCCTTGTTGGATCAGGTCCTCAGCGGGGCGATCGATAACTTCACCTCCACCTTACCCGCAGGAGGCAAACTCCAAGTAGTAATTTCCCTCGCGGGTCATCAGTTGAAAGTAGAACTCCACTCCCAAACCCATGCCTCCGTCAATTCAGAACCCTCGGTTTCCGGGACTCAGGCCCTCAAATCTCTCGGTCAAATGTTGATGTTTCAGCCGGAAACCGGCAACCTCAGTCTGAATCTGAGCGTGACTAAAAACCTCTTTCAAGCCCTAGGAGGTAAACTGATTGTCCGCAACCGTCACCAACATGGACAAGTGCTGACTATCTTTTTGCCCTTAGAAATGCGGGGATAATTGATAATTGATAATGGATAATTGATACTGGATGAAGGATGAATTTTTTTCAAGCTTCATCCTTTTTTATTCATCCGGCTAGAGGTTTACCACTCCTCCTGGCTTTCGTCGTAAACGGGTAATAACAGGGTAAACACGGAACCCCGTCCTACTCTGCTTTTGACCGTGATTGAACCCCCGGAATGGAGTAAAAGCTGTTGGACAATGGTTAATCCGAGTCCGGCTCCTTCTATATCATCATTAATGGCTTGACGACCCCGATAAAAGGCTTCAAAAACTTTAGGAATTTCCCCGGGGGGAATGCCGATACCCGTGTCGCGAAATTCTAGTTGAACATAATCGCCTTGTTGCTTTGAACGCACCCAAACTTCCCCGCCGGACCCGGTGAATTTAATGGCATTTTGCAGCAAATTAATCACAATTTTTTTGAGCCATTCCCGGGTACAAATTACGGGGGGTAAAGTGCTGCGGAGGGTATAGGCTAAGAGTACGCCTTTTTCCTGGGCGATCGGTTGATAGATACTGACGATTCCTGGGACGAGTTCTCCCAAGCGGATTCCCTCCATTTTGGCTTTATCCACCTCGCTTTCTAGGCGAACGAGTTCTAGGAATCCTTCGATTAAGGCATTTTGGCGATCGCAAGACAGATGCAACAGCGTACTATATCGGTCTCGTTGCGCCGGTTTGATTTTGGGTGAATCCAGCAAGCTCAAGGCCGTTTTCATATTTGTTAACGGCGTGCGGAGTTCCTGTCCAATTTTATTCAGAAACTCGTCTTTAAACTGCAAGGCATTGAGGAGTTCTTGATTTTGTCGTCGCAATGCGGCCAGTTCTCCCTTCCCAGTCAGTTCTTGTCCCTGCTGTTCCAGTCGCTGGAGTTGCTTGCTAAATAAATGTCCCAATAATAAAGGGTCCGGTTTTGGCAGTTCCAGGTGACCAAAGGCCATATCCCAATTTTCGAGTAAATTCTCGCAAACTTGCCCATCGGTCTCGATTGGAGGTTGATTCTTCTCGGAAATCGGACAACTCTGGCAACGCCCTTTGCTCACCGATACTTTTAATCCATCGAAGACCTTTTGAATCGTCTGTTGGTCTATAGAATAAAGAGCAACTAGGGTTTTATTTCGCCTCGATTCCTGATGGGAATGGGATTCGACCCCCTTTGATGGGCCGGGACTGGCTAAAATTGCCACGGATAATTCCGGGGACAACACAATTAGAAAATATTCATCGTTCAGTTTGCTATTCAGAACTAACTGAATGGAGCATAAGGGTAAGGGGGTTTTGGTCGGCATGAAGATCGTTCCCTCATCGCTAATCAGGGAATTTTCATCAATGCCGCAGGTTAGCGGGGCGCTGTAGGGAGGATTGTGCCGATGGAGGTGGCGATCGCCGTGGTTCTGTTTATCCGGCGATCGCTGCTTGAAAAAGCTGTATCGCTGTCGGGAATATAACTCTTTTGTCCCTCCGGTTCCTCCTGCTGTCTCTATCTTTTCATCGCGAATCTTTTCAGTCTCCTCATCCGGTCTAGGGTTGAGGATATAGACTGGATTTGTTCCACCGAGCAGATGTCGATAGCGATCGAGGTCTACCTGCCAGTCGCACCAATCGGGAAGTTTCACCCACAAGGTGGCGGGGATTTTTTGTTCGATCAGCAGGTCAAATACACCGCCCACCATGCCCTTAAAAGATGGGTAAGAAACTTGTAAGGGATGAGGCGGCGCGATCGCACTCAGGGCGCAATCATAAAGAGACACATCTTGATCTGTTGATAAATTCATCTTCATTGAAGTGTCCGCGAGTTGGCAAATCCCTGTACTTCTCCCAGGGAAGGAAATCCGACGCCAGCAACTTGATGTACTTCCCCGGTTTAGGTTGATATTGTAGATTTAACATCGCCTCAACACACTTGGGAATCAGTACATTGGCCTAAACGTCACTTTTGTTTAGGTTTCCAGCAATTTTTAAGGGTTCGAGCCATCATCTATTGAATTGAAACACCCTAATTTTTCCGATAACTTCGCCCCTTTAGTAGATTGACCTGGCTCAATTACCGCTCTCCATCTCATCCCTCAATTGGCAAAAGATAGAGTTGGGTATAGAAAACAGGGTCTCCTAAAACCCTCTTAGTCTTTTTATCTTCCCTCAATTCGGGAAGATTGTTATTTTTATGAGTAAGGGTAATTCTATTTTAAAGTTAAATTCCTAGATTTTGCATTCGTAATCCTACGCAAAAAGCGCGCTATTACAGGCGCTTTCAAGACTCAATCCACCTCCAGTCCCCTCCTTGATGTCTTGAGGAGGGCTGGACGGACTGAATCTACTATAAATGCAGCTTAGAGTCCGGTTGCGGTCCGTTGTAGCCCAATATAGCGGTTCGGTGGACTCATGAAGTACAGACATTTAGAGGAGCCCAAACATCTTGCTCGCTCTAGACAATAGCGAGCAAGATGTTTGGGCTCGCGCGTACACGCTACGCGAACGCACTCCCCTTCAGGTAGAAGAATAACGGTGGGAACTGCTATAGATGGGCCACTCTCCCCATCCCAGGCCCTTACAAGAGTAGGGTTTTTACGCATAATAACACGAACGGTCCCCG
>NZ_JAFLQW010000217.1 GCF_017313335.1 Phormidium pseudopriestleyi FRX01
AGTTACCATAAATTAGACCTCTCAATTAATAAACAGGGAGTAACACCATTCAGTCTGTGCCAGACCCTCTCTGACCCGACTTTTAAAGTGTCCAAATCCGTGGCTAGGGTTCGCTGACATTTTAGCTGATTTTTTCGTCAATGGTCAAGAAGGGGATTTTGGGGGGGGGGCTTAATTTTGGGGGGGGCTTAATTTTCCTCTAACCCGGTTTGAATGGCTGATATCAGGTGGGTTGGGGGTCCGGACTCATAGATACCGTAGGTGGGGTTTTCAGAGGTAGCCCTTTCAAGGTGGTAAATTAAAAGACGAAAAATCGTTATTTTTTGTAGGGGTTTGGTCTCCAAACCCTCTCGATGGATGTAGGGGTTTGGTCTCCAAACCCTCTTGATGGATGTAGGGGTTTGGTCTCCAAACCCTCTGCCCTCACTTGTAAAAAGTAGCAGGTTTCCGTAACGACACACCATGTAGTAATCAGAGGTTCATTATATTGACTAAAAGTTTTTTTAGCCGCTTCATGGTAGTCATCATTTTTGTTAGCTAAGGCAACCCAAAAACCTGTATCAACAATAATCATTATTCAGTGCCAATTTCATGCATTAAGATTGATTTGCAGTTTTCAGCTAGGTCAGGTTCGGCTTCAATACACCCAATAAAGCCAATTTTACTAAAATTCTCCAGATGGTTAGTAGAAGTAGTCAACAGTTGTTGATAATAATATTCAAGGGCTGCTCCTAAAATTTCATCTGGATTTTGTCGAATTTTTTGTTGGATAAAAGCAAGTTTTTGAGCTTGTTCGTCAGTGAGTTGAGTGGCAATTTCAATTATTTCCTCCTTTTGTCTATCAAACTATGGATATTTTAACCTAAAAACGCCAATCCTCAAATCTCCTCTAACCAAGTTTCAATGGCAGATATCAGATTAGGTTGATTGGGGGGAAAGCCTTTTAACGGCGCGTCTACGGGGTCGTCGGTGAGGAAAGGAACCGCAATAACCCCCTTTTTGGCAAAAGGCGATGAGTTCTGGGGTGGGATGTTCGCAGTCCGTGAGGAGGAGGGCGCGGTGGGGGAGGAGTTGGCGGCGTTGCAGTGGTTTGAGGTGGCGGCGCAGCGAGGGTGGCGGGTGCCGGGGGGCATTGAGCCAAAAAATGTTAATTCGACTTTTAGAAACTAGATTTTGAAAGGATTAATGATAGTTAATTGATGCTCTACAATTAAACCATCTTGCATATCTTCTGAATAAAGAATTTTTGCATTACCAGATAAAGCACTGGACACTATTAATCCATCCCAAAAAGATAGATGGTAATTCATTCTCAATTGAGATGCTCTTTTCAGAATAGCAGTTGTTACATCTATCACTTGGCATTGTTACTCAAATTCTTCAATAAGTTGACTAATTTGGATTTCAGAAAAATTAACTTTTCTTCTTAAAATAGAGCGGGTTTCATTAATAACCTGTGTACTGACTACGACATTCTTGAGGTTGGTTAATGAAACGGCTATTTTGCGCTTTCTAGCATCTTCCTTGGGATTTGGATCTTGATCGGCTAAAAACCGATATAACCAGATATTAGAATCAATAAATATTGTTTGATTAATCATGATTTTCTTTCGTGAATTTCATCTCTTGTTGGTTTGCTCCACCCTTGAACACTAATGGGTTGTTCTGCTAATTGATCCATTAATCTGGGTTTGGCTGTTTCTTCTGAAACAATAATCACTTTAACGTCACTTCCTTCTTGAATATTTTGTTGATATTCTGGCGGAATTTCTATCATACCTTGTTTAATTTGCGCTTTAAATTCAAAGGAGTTAACCATTTTTAACCTTCTTTTGTCTATCAAACTATGGATATTTTAACCTAAAAACGCCAATCCTCAAATCTCCTCTAACCAGGTTTCAATGGCGGATATCAGATTCGGTTGATTAGGCGGAAACCCTTTTAACGGCGCTTCTAGGGGTTCCTCGGTGAGGAAGGCAACGGCAATGACCCCGGTGAGTTTTTCACAGAAGGTAATGAGTTCCGGGGTGGGATGTTCGCAGTCCGTGAGGAGGAGGGCGCGGTGGGGGAGGTTGAGGGTGAATTTGAGTTCATCGATGGAATAACATAGGTCGGCAGGGGTGGAAAATCTGGGATACATTTGCTGAGGACAGACTTGTTTCCAAATCAGTCGGCAGAGGGTGAGGGCGATTTCCCCTTCGCGGGTTTCGGTGGCGAGGGGTTGGGCGTTGAGGATGAGGATGGGCTGGTTTTGTAGGGTTTGGGCGAAGTTTATGGGGGCGAAGGATGTTTCACGGTTATGGGGGGTTTGGTCGGTATGGTGTTTCTAGCGGTTCGTCCGTGAGGAAGGCGGGGGTGTCGGTTGGTTTATGGCAAAATGGAATATCATTAAAAGCAAGTCAGTACCGTGAGGCTTAGTCAGTGATGAGATTTAATGATGTGGTTGAGGCAATAAAAGGTCTTTCTATCGATGAAAAGCAAGAAATTTCAATGTTGTTACAGCAGTATCTTCGTGAAGAATCTCGTGACAATATTTACAAGAATTTTCAAGTAGCCCAGCAGGAAGAAAAACAAGGAAAGCTTAAGTTCTCTAACCAGATTGATGAATTGAAGGGGATGATTGAAGAATAATCATGGAAGTTAGTTTTAGCTCTGCTTTTAAACGGGCTTTCAAAAAGAAAATTAAAGGCAATCAGGATTTAAAGACAAGGTTTTGGCAAAAATTAGAATTGTTTATCGTCGATCCATTTAGCCCCAGCTTGAAAACGCACAAACTATCGGGTGAATTAAAGGATTTATGGAGTTTTAGTGTGGGTTATGATGAGAGGGTTTTGTTCTATTTTACCGAGGATGAAAAAGCTGTATTCGTAGATATTGGCAGCCATGATGAGGTGTATTAAGCGGTCAGAAACTGGGTTTTTATCACAATCTGTAATTTGTAGCTGAAACTGTCGCAGAAACCCGGTTTATCAGATGCTCAAATCTCCTCTAACCAAGTTTCAATGGCAGAGATTAGATTAGGTTGATTGGGGGGAAAGCCTTTTAACGGCGCTTCTACGGGGTCGTCGGTGAGGAAGGCAACGGCAATGACCCCGGTGAGTTTTTCACAGAAGGTGATGAGTTCCGGGGTGGGATGTTCGCAGTCCGTGAGGAGGAGGGCGCGGTGGGGGAGGAGTTGGCGGCGTTGCAGTGGTTTGAGGTGGCGGCGCAAGTAAGGCTATACTACAATTAATCAGAGCCTAAAACAAGGAAATCAGCCCCATGACCACCCAACAATTGTTAGAAAAATGGCAGAATTTAGACCCTGAACAACAGCAACAAGTTATCGCTTTTATTGACTCTATTCATCAAACACCGAAACCGATTAAACGGAGTTCCCCGCTTGGAGAAAGTTTAAGGAAGATACGCCAAGAAATTATAGAATCAGGGACACCCTTGTTAACCCCAGAAGAAATAGAACACGAGAAAGCGGAACGTCGTGGAGGATATGTAGACTAATAATGATAAGAACTTTTGTCGATGCTGGAGTGTTAATTTATGCGGCTCGCGCTCAAAATGAAATGGCTGAACTCGCTTTACAAATATTAGAAGATGACCACCGGGAATTTGCCTCTAGTATTTTTTTGAAACTAGAGGTTTTACCAAAAGCTATTTATAATCAACAAAGTAGCGAAATTAAGTTTTATAAAACTTTTTTTGAGGCAGTCATTTCCTGGGCAAATGATATCAACACTATCATTGAACAAGCCTATCAAGAATCTAGTCAATTTGGACTGGGGGCGATGGATGCTTTGCATATTGCTGCGGCAGTATCAGTTGGAGCAACGGAATTTATAACAAATGAAAAACCTCAAAAATCAATTCATCGAACTCGAAGTATTAAGGTCATTTCCATTCATCAATTGTAGAGGTAATTCATGGAGTGCCTCTACGGGTTGTTAAAAGAATAAATCAGGACATCGAACATCAGAGCGGGAATACTCACCACAAGACATGGCCTAACTTTGGCGGTGTAACCTAAATCAACCAGCCAAACTTCTCCCCGGTTAGGACTAATCATAATCTGTTTCTTGCGCGTCTAATGCTAAAAATAGTTCTTCTGCATTGAGCACTAAATCCTCGTCTGTCAGGGGGGGAACGTCAAAATTGATAACGCGCTTGAGTATTTCTGCTGCGATCGCCTGTTGTTCTGTATTCGGCAAATTATCAAAGGTTTTGAGAATTTCTTGAGCTAGGGTATTCATTAGAGTTGAGCCAGCTTCGCTACCCAAAATCAGGTTTTAAGGTCAATTCCCATTTTATCCCAAGAGAAACCGGAGAAACCAGGTTTCTCAAATCTCCTCTAACCAAGTTTCAATGGCAGAGATTAGATTAGGTTGATGGGGGGGAAAGCCTTTTAAGGGGGCTTCGAGGGGATGGTCGGTTAACCAGGCTATAGCAACAAGATTGGTGAGTTTGCGACAAAAGACTATGAGTTCAGTTCTGGGATGGCAATGGGTAATCAGGATAGGGAGTTTAGGTAGATTTTGGCTAAGTTTGAGGGGTTTCAACTGTTCCCGCAGTTTACTGGCTGTGGTGACTTCTTTGGGGTAGTCTTTATCGGGAAAGGCTTTCTCCCAGATGATTTGGCAGAGGGTTTGGGCGATTTCGCTGGGGTCGGTTTCGTCAGTGAGGATAGTGGCATCGAGGCAAAAAATCGGGAGATTTTGCAGTTGGAGACAAATATCTATCGGTTGAGTTTCTAAGCTATCAACTGTTGAATTATGACCCCCTTGTGGTTGTTCGGTGACTTCGGGATGGAGAGTGGCGAGGGGATTGTGCCATGCTTCATGAAATTCGGGATAGGGGAGGTTTTCGGCACAGTTCCAGATGACTTTG
>NZ_JAFLQW010000153.1 GCF_017313335.1 Phormidium pseudopriestleyi FRX01
AACAGTTAGAGGATTTGGTGACCAAACCCCTACCGTTCCCATTATTTCGGCAATCAATAGCGGCAAGGAATGCTAATTGAGGGATTGGACCGCTGTGTTAAATTTGACTGGGAGACTCAGAATTAGGCTCGGATGGGACTATATTTATCCGAGGTAAAAGAGTGGATTCAAAAAAATACACCCGATCGCAATAGCGATTTTGAGTAGAACAAACGGTTTCAATGGCAACATGGCTGACATTGCTCATATTCAGAGATAAAGAAACTTGCTCTCCGGGACTCAGGGTGTGTGAGACTTCCCGTACTCCATCTAAATAAATATTGACCGCATTCGGCGGACTCCCTCGGTCATTGTCGCGCATTCCAAATTCTAATAAGAGGGATTCAAATTGACCCTCTTGTTCTCCAATTCGACAGGTTACTGAGACTTCTCGACTTCCCGGTCCTAAAAAGAAATAAGAACGATAGACTTTTCTCCCGACGGATATATCTAAGGTTTCTTCTTGCGATCGCCCGGGTCCATTGGTGACACATTGAGTATCAAATAAAAATAATGGCACGGGTTCGCGAGCTTTGACAACGGGTTGGATCCAAGGCGCGATCGCCACAGATAGGATTCCCGCTGCCATCAGTTGATTGATGAAGGATCTATTTTGCATTGAGGGACAAACCACTAAGGGTTTTTGTATCTTATCATAGCCAATTTTGCCCCCGAATGTGGCACCGACTCTGGGGATTTTTTTCCGTTGTTTTGGGTACGACTCCATCCGGATTTTCTGACCTGTAGCGTACCGATGAGCCTGTTTCAATCGGGTTAACGGGAGTAGAGAGGCGATCGCCTCTCTACTCCCTAGATGGTTTTTTGGGGTGCGGGGATTTACCGCTTGCTCGTCCAGACTGTGGTAAACATCATCAGCATCCCCCCGACAAAAATCCCGACGGCCAGCAGTCCGGCCACTACATTAAAAATCCCTTCTGCATTTTCCATTAAGTGCGCTATCCTTTACAAGAATTTACAAATTTCTTATTTTTACCATACCTCAATTTTTGATAAAATTTATCTATGCTTCGTCCAATATCGAAGTCAATATGCTAGAGTAAACTTATCCCAAATTTGTAGTTCCACTTAGCACAAAACCCTTTCATAAGTTTATAATGTTTGATCTAATTTGCGAATTTTCTCGAACCCACTGTATTGCGATTTGCGCGTTTTTGGTTCCGGCTAACTTACTGGCCACCTTACAAACTCTGATTTTTATGGGCCTCGGAACCCAGAAACTCCAGATTCGAGTCATGGCGGCGATCGCGAGTTTTTATGCGAGTGTCATGGTCTTGCACGTCCTCAGTTGGTTCCTGATCGGGGTAGTCATGGCTCCTACCTATATCTTACTGGCTCTAGCCAGTATGTGTCTGAGCATTAACGTCTGGGCGATCGCGCATTCTCCGAGGGTGATTCCGTTACTACGACGCATCTAAGCAAGGAATTCCCCTAAAGCACCCCACTCGTGATACCCTAGCCGTGGTATCTTACCATTCACCATCGAGGCGATCGCCGCAATCGGATGAATGGTTTTAAAGGATTTAGGACTAGCAAGCTCCCATGAAAGAAAAACTTTTAAATTGGCTGAACCTGTTTTTAGTCGCCGATGTATTTTTCGTATTCTTAAGCTTTGGTTGGTTTGCGATCGCCGTCGTGGGACGCTCCACTGGGGTCAATCTCGGCCTAGATGTCTGGCATCAACTCTGGCAACCTGTTTTTAATCCAGCAATCGGCATTTTAATGGCCGGTGCGCTATTGAGTGGATTAACCAGTTGGATTTCTAAGCGATTAAATAAAGCCCATTAATCAGCCAGCGATCGCCGCTGTAGAAATCACTGATCCGCCCCTGCCTATCGGATTAACTCAACCGAAGTCGGGGGCGATCGCCACTTGAATACCGGGCTGCCTTCAGTCCCCATCCTGTTAGCCGAACCCGGGGTTTAATCTCTTTCAGTTTTTTTACGGAGTTGGTATTTTTTTGAAAAATCTGTTATAGTATTTCTAAGTAAATTCCCCGAGAGTTTCAACCCTTGACAACTCTCCCCCTCCACTTGATGAGGGTCGCCAATATAGCGTTTCTCATGTCCACAAGGTACAGCCCTCACCCCAAACCCCCT
Organism: Phormidium pseudopriestleyi FRX01; assembly: GCF_017313335.1. Lineage (GTDB taxonomy): Bacteria > Cyanobacteriota > Cyanobacteriia > Cyanobacteriales > Laspinemataceae > Laspinema > Laspinema pseudopriestleyi. The sequence continues at coordinate 2,157 of NZ_JAFLQW010000153.1, forward strand.
TCGACCCCCTTCGACCCCCTTCGACCCCCTTCGACCCTTCGACCCTTCGACTGGCTCAGGGCTCAGGGCTCAGGGCTCAGGGCTCAGGACAGGCCTCTCCCAAGACGGGAGAGGGGCTGGGGGTGAGGGTGAGTCCACCGAACCGCTATATCACCCCATTCCGAACCTAGAAAATTAATCCAGGAACAGCAAATTTTACCCGTCACCCTTTCTGCTTATGATGCAGAAATAGGACTGGATCAGGGTTTCGCTAATTTAAAGATTGGAAAGATAGCCCAACCCAACAGAATGGACCCATCTTAAAATAAAGCCGATGTTAAGGCCCGTAATGTAATGTAAATCCGCAGATTCGGGTCGCTACCGCTTCATGAGACCGCACCCTAGGAAAAAATCAAGAACAGGGTAAGATGCTCGGAACGGCTAAAAGAATTTAGCAAGCCTTGAGATGAGATTGAAATCGCGTTTGGGGCCGTAAATCCGAGCGATTAACCGGAGTTTCAGAAGACTTACGTTTTTGCTGTTGAATCGGAATTTCAATAATAAATTCCGTGCCTTCATCTGGAGTTGAGAGACATTGCAATTGGCCGCCATGTTTTTCCACCACGATGTGATAAGAAATCGACAAACCTAACCCGGTCCCTTTGCCCACTGGTTTGGTGGTAAAGAATGGATCAAACAATCGTTGTCGGACTTCGTCGCTCATTCCTGGACCATTATCGGAAATTTTAATCACCAGACGGGTTTCATCGCGATCGCCATTCGCCGAAATCTTTTCCACCAATTCTGTTGCAATTTTAATCTCGGGCGATATTTTAGAAGCTGATCCTTCCCCGGTGGAGTCGGACAACTCAGAATGCAGCACTAAAAACTTAGAACTTTCTTCAATCGCATCAATGGAATTGCTGATAATATTCATAAAGACTTGGTTGAGTTGTCCGGCATAGCATTCAATCTGCTCCAAGTCGCCGTACTCTTTAACCAATTCAACACCGGGAAATCCCGATCGCGCTTTTAGACGATTTTGCAGAATCAGCAGGGTACTATCAATCCCTTCATGAATATTCACTCGCTTCATTTGCGCTTCATCCAATCGCGAGAAATTCCGCAAACTCATCACAATCTCGCGGATGCGATCGGTTCCCAACTTCATCGAAGAGAGTAGTTTGGGTAAGTCTTGACTCAAAAATTCTAGATCAATTTCCTGAGCGTACTGAGTAATCTCTTCTGCCGGATTGGGGTAGTTTTGTTCATAAAGTTCCATCAACCCCATTAAATCTTGGATATAGCAACTGGCGTGATCGATATTGCCATAGATAAAGTTAACCGGATTGTTAATTTCATGAGCGACCCCAGCCACCATTTGACCCAAACTTGACATTTTTTCAGTTTGAATCAGTTGGGATTGAGTCTGCTTGAGTTGTTGGAGGGTGCGCTCAAGTTGGTGGGTTTGTTCTCTAAGTTGTGCCTCAGATTTTTGCAATGCTTCCAGTGCTCGCACCCGGGACGTAATATCACGCAGGGATGCCATCAGAGCTTTTTCCCCTTCCCATTCAGTTTCCACAATTCGCATCTCAGCGATCGCATCTTCTTGTCCTTTCCGCAAAATCTCCACTTGCGTTTGCACCACTCTTGTGCTATCGCGATCGCTATCTCCCACCCGCTGAAGAATTTCCGTCCCGATTTGACCCCCCTGGATTTCAAAGACCCTTGTGCCAAATACTTCTTTCCCCAGCAGAGCATCCGCTTGACATGACAGCAAACATTCCGCAGCGCGGTTAATAAAGCGGACCAGTCCTTTCCCATCAACGATGATAATGCCATCGGCCAATTTATCGATTACATTCCGAAACCGGATTTCACTGGCGGCGAGTTGTTGCTGGAGTTCCTGTCCTTCAGCTTGTTCTCTATACTCGGATTGAAGTGTGGTTAACATAGCCAATAACTTCCTCTACTTAAGATTTTCGCACAATTGCACTCTGTGGCCCCGGGCTTTACTTTTAAACAATTTCTCTAATTAGCTCGGCCTGATTATGGTTATGGAATCGGTGAAGCATCTAACCCTTCCGGGTCCGGCTGTGCTAACTGAGGGGCTTCCCCTTGGGCGATCGTAAAATTCTCTGACATTGGGTTGCTGAAAACTCTGATTTCCGGATATTCCTTATCGATTCGTGAGTTTTGCTTCGGGGTTCTCCTCGGCATCAGTGTAGTGACAACCTTTTGATTATCTTCATCTGATCAGCATCCCTTTAACAACTTGAGATCTGTGATTCGTGAATTTTGAGAAAGTTTTGACTTCGCCTACCTCTTGGGCAACCCGATTTTAGATATCTTCCTCCTTTGTAGCTGATACTTGACTCATGTTTTGTTGTATAGATCACTTTCTGAGTTTTTTAAGTATTTCTTAATACTTTTTCTAAAAACATGGGCTATGGAATCGAAGCTGAACGCCAGAGGTCATAAAACTTAATACAAAAGTTACATTTTTTCAGGGTTTGACCCAGGCTGATTCCTGACTTTTAGGGGCTTGTAAACCGAACAGCGATTCACCTGTAAAGAAGCTGGACAAAGGGGGATGAAGTCCAGCCGGTGCTATATTTTTTTGAGAAAAACCGCTTACTCTGATCTCGCAAAGCATCCAGGAGACCCGCGTTACTCTGATTTAATCGAGTATTATTCCTCAACTACGGAATGAAACTTCGGTCATCCACCTGAGAATTGACTCAGAAGCATTGGGGTAAAAAGTGATAATCTACTCAGATTCAGTCAGCAAATCTTCCTAATTCATCAGGGTGAACTCCCCAGAAAATCAAGATAATCAGCCATGCCCGAGAGTAGGAAACCCCTGGTCAACCGTTCGGGTACATCAGTTGTAAAAACCGATGAGTTTGAGGATACGGGAGAAGCTTAAAAGTTCCCCAAGGGAGACGAGCAATAAAGTGGTAAGTCTGAATGGACCACCCTTAAAACAGTAATGGGATGAGGAGGTTCTTCGTTTGAGGCCAGGGTGTGGATTATTACCTAGTTTAGCAATGGGATTCCCCGATGGATTTAGATGATTGGAGCCGAATGCATTAAATAGCAGTGATCCCCGCAGAGTCCCCGTAAAAAGGGGTACTGTTCTGCATCAAAGGTTCCGCCAACGCAGAAAAGTGTGAGAGTTGTCTTGGGTTTTGGAATGAGGCTACAGATTAGAGGGCACAGGGGCTGATTCATGTCCCTCTGCCTGGTGAAATCCCGGAAATAATGCCGGAAAAATACTTTATGATTCCTTTACAGAGACTGATTTTTTCTTTATCGTTTCTTTGCATTAAGATCAGGTCGGTTCACAACTCCCCGGTATCGGGTAAATATTCAGTGGGATTATCAAAAATACAGGCGGGAGAGTGTGGATTGGAGGATTTCTTTCCCAGGGGAGAAGCCCGTTCCCGTGGTCTACTCAGGTCGAAAAAGACCCGGTTAGGTTGAGCGGACCGAGTGACCGCAGCCCGGGGCGATCGCCGAGGATTGGGTTCCAGCTTTATTCGTTAGGATTCCTTGACATCAAGGATTTTTTTTTGATATCATTAGGTATTTTAAACTCGGCTTTTCTTGGAGTAAAAATTTAACGTGCTTCTGCAACGCAGGAGTTGTCCTCTCCTTTGCTCCTTGACCCAGCCCGAGTGACTTTTAGCAAAAGTTAATTTTTATTAAATAGTTTAAAAAAAAGAAACAAAAAAGACATACTAGATGATAGGAGAGGATGAAAGAGGGAATAAAACGGGCGGCTATAAATATAGCGATCGGGAAAATACCTTAGCTAAAATTGACAAGGATGGCTGCATCTGCGCTTTTTTTAAATTAGTCCTTAATCCGCAATTTCCCCGTATCGAGTGGGGGTGATTTCGCGTAAAATCAACTCAGTACCGGGCAATCCAATCCATGATAAAAAGCTACAGTCCAGTCAGAAAGACTGGCCGTTTCTAATTTTGGGAGAGGTACCTTCAGATGAAAGGACCAGTGCCAAGTCAAGAACAAATCAAAAATAACGGGAGGGATCAATTGTCAATCGGCCTTTCCAGGACCCTGACCTGGAAGGAGATCGCAGGATGGACCAATCAAAGTAGCGACAGCCCTCGGGCCGTCCGCTTTTTGTTGAGGGGAAATCAACCGGCATTGAGGGCGATGCGAGGTTATTCATCCTCGCTGATTCCATTTGTGGTAAAACTGTCCATAATAGGCCGAGCAGTCAAGCAAAAGCCAAAAAATTGGGTTGATGCTGGGGTGGCGATCAAAAGCATCCGGGAGTTGATCGAGAGTCACAGGGGTCCAACTCTGGAGGAACAACATTTAGAAGTGGTCTCAGATATAAATGGTTCTCCGGTTGTGGATCAAACCTTACCCGATTACGTCAGTTTGATACATTCCGAGGACTGTACCCGAGTTGATCCGCAAATCAGAGACGCTTTGATTCTGCCACGAGCGTTTTCCTGGGACTGGGACAGAATACCAAGGGATGGCATCGGGGAATGGGTGTGTCGTAAGCGACGATCTGCTGAATGGCGATCGCCGGCGCAGAATGTTGGGTCCTGGGGTAGAACTGCTGTACACAGATGGAATCGTCATGGATAAAACGAGTAATACCAAGTCCTGTGATCTTCAACCACCAGATGCCAAGATTGCCAGGAACTCTAACGATACCTGTGCGATCGCCTTGGGGTCAGATTTAAAAAATGTGGGTTATTTTCGACTCGATCGCGAGTGGAATTTTACCGAAATCAACCCCCAGGGTGAAGAAATTTTAGGCAAACCCCGGCATCATTTAATTGGTAAAAATATTTGGCAAGAATTAAGCCAATGGAATCAGTCTAAATTGATACAGGAGTACCGACGCGCCCTAGGTGAGGCACGGACGGTCACCGTTGAGGCATTTTATCTGGGACGGTGTTTAAAAATGCAAGCCTACCCAAACCCCGAAGGTTTATCCGTGTATTTCCAAAATGTGACCCCCCCAAACCAACTCGAAGACACTCCCCTGAATAGCAGTCGCCTCTATGGGTTCAGCGCTCAAATTGGGCGACTCATCGCTAACGGAGGACCCTTAGAAACCCTGTTCCCTGCGATCATGAGGGCGATCGTGGAGTATTTAGAAGTAACCTCCGCCTCCGTTTGGACCTTGAATCCGGCCCTCAAAGAACTAGAGATGCGATCGAATGTTGGGATTCCCCTAGACCAGGAACTGTTCCCCGATCGCATTCCCCTAGGACAAACCCAAATTGGCACCGTCGCGCAAACCCGCAAAACTTACACCGGCTGTTTGGTTCGCCAAAGAGATCGCGGTAAAAACGACAGCTTAGAAAATTGTGAACTCCACCCGGATTGCTTACTGCAACCCTTAGTCATCGACGACCAGATCTGTGGCGTCATGGCCGTCGTCATTGAGAATGGGGTCAGCGAGTCCGTCCAAAACCTCTTAATCTGGGTCGCCAGCACTTTAGCCCTAGCCATCGATCGCGATCGCACCCGGGAAGCCCTCCTCTCCCGTCGTGAAGGCTTGCTATTCCGCCTTGCCAGTCAAATTCGCAACTCCCTCGACCTCGATACCATCCTCGAAACCGCCGTCACCGAAATTCACTCCCTCTTACAAATTGACCGCTGTCACTTTTTGTGGTACTTGCCTCATCCCCTTCAGCCCAGTCTCACCGTCACCCATGAATCGCGATCGCCCAACAAAAAAAACCTGTTGTGCGAATACCCAGCCTCCCTCAGCGGCCCCCTCACCCAGAAAATTCGGGACCTAGAATCCTTGCGGAGCGATCGCCTCGATACCAGCGCCGACCTAGACGAAAAAACCCGCACCCTCTTCTGCGACATGGGGATTGTCTCCGTCCTACTCCTCCCCTTAGAAACCCGTTCCGGTCAACTCGGGGCCGTCGTCTGTAGCCATAGCGAACCCCGCCCCTGGACCGACAGCGAAATCGAACTCCTCCAAGGCGTCGTAGACCAACTCGCCCTGGCGATCGACCAAGCCGAACTCTACGCTCAAACCCACGCCGCCGCCCTCGCCGCCCAAACCCAGGCCCAACAACTCAGCGTCGCCCTGCAAAACCTCAAACAAACCCAAGCCCAATTAATCCAAACCGAGAAAATGTCCAGCCTGGGACAAATGGTTGCAGGCATCGCCCACGAAATCAACAACCCCGTTAACTTCATCACCGGCAACCTCGTCCATGCCAACAACTACACCCAAGACTTGCTGCACCTAATCGAAGTCTATCAAACCCTCTACCCCAATCCCGCCCCTGAAGTTCTCGAAGTCTCCGAAGATATAGACCTCGACTTCCTCCTCGAAGATCTCCCTAAAATCCTCGCCTCCATGCAGATGGGTGCCGATCGCATTCGCCAAATTGTCGTCTCCTTGCGAAACTTCTCTCGTCTCGATGAAGCCGAAATGAAGCCCGTAGACATTCATGAAGGCATTGATAACACCCTCCTGATTTTACACAACCGCTGGAAACCCAAAGGCAAAGACCCCGGGGTAGAACTCATCAAAGAATATGGAAAACTCCCCAAAGTGGAATGTTACGCCGGACAACTCAATCAAGTCTTTATGAACATTCTCACCAATGCAATGGATGCCCTGGAAAATCAAGGCGCACCTCATATTATTACAATCAGCACCGACATTGCCAAAACCGATGCCCTCGGCAACCCCAGCGAAGTCTCCATTCGCATTCGCGATAACGGACCTGGTATGACTGAAGAAGTTAAAAAACGCCTATTTGACCCCTTCTTTACCACCAAACCCGTTGGCAAAGGGACCGGACTCGGCCTCTCTATTAGTTATAAAATTGTCGTCGATAAACATGGCGGTGTACTCAAATGTGACTCAGAACCCGGCCAGGGTACTGAGTTTTTAATTCAAATTCCCGCTAAACAACCCTACGTTAAAAGTCGCTGCGCCTGATGGGTTATGGGGAAAATGGGGCTTACACGACAACCGGCTAGGGTTTAAACCCTAGCC
>NZ_JAFLQW010000675.1 GCF_017313335.1 Phormidium pseudopriestleyi FRX01
ATTTTTGGTCATCAAATTTACCAGCTTGTCAGGGCTAGTAATAGGGGGTCAAACCCCCTGAATAAGGCCAAAATAGGCCCACAACCCCCACTCCTAACCCTTGCAAAACAGGCATTCTCAAACTTATTTAGGCACGCCCTCGGTTAAGACTTCATGTCCATCTGGAGTCACCAATACATCATCCTCAATCCGCACCCCAATTCCCCGCCAGCAGTCGGGTATTTCCGGTTGTCCTTCCACAGGTTTCGTTTCCAACCCGATATAAATTCCCGGTTCTACAGTTAGGACATTTCCCGGTTGCAAATTCTGCGGGTCTTCTCCATTTTGATAGACTCCCACATCATGCACATCTAACCCCAACCAATGCCCAGTCCGGTGCATATAAAACGGCTTATATTTTTCCTCTTTAATGATTTCTTCAATGTCTCCATTCAAGAGTCCAATTTCCATTAATCCTTCCACTAAAACCCGCACCGCCGTTTCGTGAATCTTGCTGTAGGGATTCCCCGGCTGCACTTGGGCCGTTGCCTGTTTTTGCGCCTCCAAAACAATATCATAAATCGTCTGTTGTTCTGGTGTAAACACACCACTTACCGGAAAAGTTCGGGTGATATCTGCATTGTAATACCCATACGCACAACCGGCATCAATCAGCAACAAATCATTTTCTTGCAATTGGCGATCGTTTTCGATATAGTGCAAAATGCAGCTATTTCCACCGGAGGCAACAATGGACGGATAGGCAAAGCCATTGCCTCCTTGCAACCGAAATAAATGCTCCATTTCTGCTTGAATTTCATACTCATATCGCCCGGGTTGTGCGAACTCTTGAGCATGAATGTGCGCTTTAACTGAAATTTCGGCAGCTTTTCGCATCAGTTGTAATTCTGCGGGACTTTTCACCAAGCGCAACGGATGTAAAATTGTCCCGGAATCTTGAATTGCGATCGGTCCAGTTCCCCGCTTCGGATAGGTTCTCATCAACCGTTGCCAATGGGTGAGAATCTTCTGATTAAATCCCTGGTCGCGTCCAAAGTGATAATATAAGCGATCGGCTTTAATCAAATACTGCGGTAACTTTTCTTCCAGTTCGCTAATCGGATAAGCTTCATCTACACCATAGCGTTCCTTTGCACCTTCCACTCCCATCCGGTATCCCGTCCACACCTCTTTTTCCGGGTCCTTGGGTTGCACGAATAGCACAAATTGATGTTCTTCATGATGGGGTGCAAACACTGCCACCGCATTGGGTTCATTGAAACCCGTTAAATAGTAAAAATCACTATCCTGCCGGAAAGTATATTCCACATCATTGTGCATAACGGCCATCGGCGCACTCCGAAAAATCGCGGTCCCAGTGCCGATTTTTTCCATCAGTGCCTGCCGTCGTTGCTGATATTCTGCTGCTTCGATCATGGTCATTTTCTATTCAAACGAGGTTTTCAGTGATTGTTGTCACAGTGTCCAGGTGTTTATTATCACAGATTTTCCCGATCGCGATCGGCCTGCTTTCCTCCAAAATAGCGCAAACTAACATTAGGGAATCTACAAATTTTTTTAAGAGGATGCAGTAGCTGTTATGATAGACTTTCTGGTAGAATCTGCATTTAAAACCGGATGCCTCAGCGTTGAGTCCGAAGCATTAATTCGCCAAGTCCTCGCTACCAAAGGATGTAAATCAGCGGATCTCGACTCGCTGGAAAAGCTCTGGGAGGCACTCAACACCGGCTGTATTTGTCGCGAAGCCGGTTCCAAATTGGCAATGCCTCTACTAGAAAGGCGCTAAGAGTAGAGAGTATCTCCCCTCAATTTTAACGGATTTAAAACCAACTATGAGCATCCAGGCCGGTGGCAACCGGCCTTATTTTTATGGGTAATCCCCCATCCCCCCATCAACCCAGGACAAATGACAAATGACCCATGACAAATGACCCATGACCCATGACAAATGACCCATGACCCATGACAAATGACAAATGACAAATGACAAATGACAAATGACAAATGACAAATGACAAATGACCCATCCCCCCATCCTCTAAAATATTCAATAGAGGAGAAAAACTTTGGAGGAACGCGCTTGACTACCCTAACTCCCCCTGTGGTGACGTATCGAATGCCTGCTGAATGGGAACCGCATCAGGCTTGTTGGTTGGCTTTTCCCAGTCATGAAGACCTCTGGATGGAGAGTTTAGAGGCGGCGCGTCGTGAATTTGTGGACCTGTGTCGGGCGATCGCCGACCCGGATCCTGTCTCCGGCGAATGCCGTGGCGAACTGTTAGAAATTCTGGTCCTGAATGAAGCGGGAAAAACCCTTGCCGAAGCTGCTTTAAAAGGCATTTCAGCCCGATTTAATATGATTCCTTTTGGGGATATTTGGTTGAGAGATATTGGCCCAATTTTTCGGATTGACCCCGATGGAACTCTCGCCACAGTCCGCTTTAATTTTAATGGATGGGGTGAAAAATATATCCTCCCTGGTGATGCTCAAGTCGCACAAACTATCAGCGATCGCCTCAATTTACCCAGTTACCATTTCCCTATTACCCTAGAAGGCGGGGCGATTGAAGTAGATGGGGAAGGCACTTGTTTAACCACTCGTCAATGTTTGTTAAATCCCAATCGCAATCCCCAACTCACCCAATCCGAATTAGAAGACATTCTGCACTCAGCCTTTGGTGTCTCTAAAATGTTATGGTTAAATCAAGGCTTACTCAACGATCATACCGATGGACATATTGACACGATCGCCCGGTTTATTGCTCCCGGTGTCGTCTTGTGCATGGAACCCCGAGATGAGGATGATCCAAATGCCGAAATCCTCACCGAAATTGCCCAGAATTTGTCAGAAATGACCGATGCCAAAGGTCGTCCTTTACAAGTAATCACCATTCCTTCCCCGGGTAAAATTGTTGATGACAGTGGCGAAATTGTCCCGGCGAGTTATGCCAACTTTTATATCGGAAATAGCACCGTTGTGGTTCCCACCTACGGTGCAAAGTATGATCAAGAAGCAGTAGAGGCGATCGCTAAACTGTTCCCCACTCGTCGGACTATTGGGCGATCGGCAAAAGCAATATTATTAGGCGGAGGTGCTTTTCACTGCATCACTCAACAACAACCGATTCAACAACCGACGGGGGTTTAAATCCCCGCCCTGTCAAGGTGGTAAATTTAATGACGAAAAATCGTTGTTTTATGTAGGGGCGCAATGCGCCCCTACAAATACACTTGACGAAAAATCGTTATTTCATGTAGAGGGCCTGTGCATTGCGCCCCTACAAATACACCTTGACAGGGCTAGGGTTAAAAACCTCAGCGGTTGTTGCAACTTCACCCATTATCCATCACTTAACAAACATGACTCAAATGGTTACGGTTGCTGCGCTACAAACCGCCTTCTGTGAAGACAAAGAGACCAATATTTCTCGGGTTACTGAATTAGTCCGAGAAGCGGCATCAAAAGGCGCTCAAATTATCCTGCCTTCTGAATTATTTGAAGGCTATTATTTCTGTCGCGAAGAACGGGATAAATTTTTTGCTTGGGCGCATCCCGTGGAGGGACATCCGACGATTTCTCTGTTTCAAAAGATAGCAGCAGAATTAAACGTGGTGATTCCTGTTTCATTTTTTGAAAAGGCTGGACCCGCTTATTATAATAGTGTTGCCATTGTCGATGCCGATGGAACCCTGTTAGGGATTTATCGCAAAAGTCACATTCCCGATGGTCCCGGTTATGAGGAGAAATTTTATTTCCGTCCGGGAAATACGGGATTTAAAGTTTGGAAGACGCGCTATGGTACAATTGGGGTGGGAATTTGTTGGGATCAATGGTTTCCAGAATGTGCCCGGTCGATGGTTTTAATGGGGGCGGATTTGTTGTTTTATCCCACGGCGATCGGGAGTGAACCGTTCGACCCGGATTTAGATACTAAAGACCCTTGGCAACGGGTGATGATTGGTCATGCGGTGGCGAATATTGTCCCGGTTGTGGCGGCAAATCGCATTGGGACGGAAGAGGGACAAACCTTTTATGGTCATTCGTTTATTGCCAATCAACGGGGGGATAAGGTAGCGGAATTAGACCGCGATCGCCCAGGGGTGATTTGTGCCAGCTTTGATTTGGATGCGATCGCCCGTACTCGCGCCTCTTTTGGCTTTTTTCGCGATCGGCGCCCTGAACTCTACGGCGTTCTCTCTACTGCCGACGGAACACTTTAAGGGTCAGGATTTGACTCCCGCCTAATACAGCCAAAAACACTGAAAATTGCACCACCACAATGCTAGGGCCCGAGGCAAAATTAAACAGTCCTGACCCTAGCATTCCCACCAGAGAACTGGTTGCGCCCAATAGTACAGAAATGGCAATAAAGGTGGTAAAATGATGAGTCATTAATTTGGCCGTTGCTGCGGGAATCACCAGAAAAGCATTAATCAGTAAAATTCCTACCGCTTTGATAGAAATCGCAACGGTTAGAGACAGCAATACTACAAAGAGATAGCGATGAATATCAACGGCAATTCCTTGAACTTGGGCCAGTTCTGGATTCAGGGTAAGTAAAATTTGCTGTCGCCAAGTTGAGAATAAAAACAGGCAACTGACAACCAGTAATCCCATAATTAAGAAAATATCAGTTTGCCCGATCGCCAGGATATCTCCAAACAACACCGCCATTAAATTTCCCCGATATCCCGGGATAAAACTGGTCAAAATTACCCCAATGGCCAAGGCCCCGGAAACCGCTATACTAAACACACTATCACTCGGCAATTTCGTGCGTTCAATTAAATACAGGGAGGAGAGTCCAAATAACAGGGTAAACGGTAACAACGTCCAATTCGGGTTAACCTGCAACAATACCCCTAACACCACCCCAACTAACGCCGAATGTCCCACGGCATGACTGAAAAACGAGAGTTGGCGTAAAATCACAAAAGTGCCGAGGAACCCCCCGAGAATTCCCATCAAGACCCCACCGGCGATCGCCCGTTGCATGAAAGGGAAACTCAGCAATTCCAAGAAGTTTGTCACTGCCGTATTCCCCAAGAGTAAATATCCAAAAGAAGGGTTGAAAATTTCCAATAAATTTGTTATCATCATTAATGTCTGAAAGAATAATCAAGTTTTCAAGTTTTTTAGTGATATTTCCCATAAATCCAAATCATGGCAGTTAACTATTCTACCGATAAAATGGCCGGGGATAACCGACCGGAATCCGATGAACTCGAATGCACTTCCGAACACGCGATCGACCTGGAAAATATCAATAGTCTGCAAAATCAGCTATTGAAGGAAGACAAAGCACAACGGATGGCGGAGTTTTTCAGCTTTCTCGGGGATGCCAATCGCTTGCGAATCATTTCTGCATTGGCATTAAAAGAACTCTGCGTTCATGAATTAGCGGAAATTGTCCAAATGACTGAATCCGCTGTTTCCCACCAATTGCGGAATTTAAAAGCAATTCGCCTGGTTAGTTATCGCAAAGAAGGACGCCGGGTCTATTATCGACTTCAGGATAATCATGTTGTTAGTCTCTATGAGGCAGTGACGGAACATTTGGATGAGGAATGAGGGATGAATGGGAAGGGAGGGGATAACGCCTTCAGGCGTTACTACGAACTTAAGAGAACGGGTGAAGTCGTTATTACGAACTTTTCTCCCGTCTCCTCAATGATCATGATGATAGTGAGCAAAAGCTGGTCCATAAGTTGCTAACAAATTTTGAGGCGCTAAGGCAATATCCGGTGCACCACTACAGATGAGGGTTTGATTTAAACAAATCACCCGATCGCAATGGCGACTGACCATATTGAGGTCATGGGATACCTGCAACACCGTCCAATTTTGTTCAGTTTTCAACTCATTTAATAGGGTATAAAAATCACCCTCTCCCTGAACATCAACTCCCGCTAATGCCTCATCTAAAATTAGCAATTGGCGAGACATGACTAAACAATAGGCGAGTAATACCCGCTTTAATTGTCCCCCACTAAGAGCACCGATCGCCCGATGGCGCAAATGCAAGGCATCCACTCGCCGCAATGCCGACATGACTGCTGTCTCTTTCTCAGGGTTCGACTGCCAGGGAAACCTACTAATTCCTGATAGGGAAAACGGTTCCCGTTGTTGCCATCCGAGACCCACGACTTCCCCAACGGAAATGGGAAAGGTGCGATCAAACAGAAAAGTCTGGGGAATATAACCGAGATGCGATCGCAACCGTCCCAACTTTTCTAAAGGTCTTCCCATGATTTCTACCTGGCCCGAACTGCGGGGAATTAACCCTAAAATAGCTTGAACCAATGTACTTTTTCCCGCCCCATTTGGGCCAACCACAGCCATATTTGTTCCCGATTTTAATTCAAAAGAAACATCCCGCAAGGCCGTATAATTCCCTCGGTAAACGCTCAGATTTTCAATCTTAACAATCGAGTAATTCCCAGGAAAAGCCGCATCTAATTCCCGGCGATTCCCGTCCCACGCTTCACCCATTCTCATAGTAGTTACCGACAAGCATTGGCAATCGTTTCTAAATTTCCGCGCATCGCGGTCAAATAATGTTGGGGGTCAAGGGGTCCCGATTCTAATGGGTCAATTTCATACAAAGGCAAATTGAGGTCGGTTGCCAGAGTTCTCAACACTCGATTCTCCACTTGTGGTTCCGAAAATAGTGCCTTTGCTTGATACTGTTGAACCGCTTGCACTGTTTTTTGTAAATCCTGGGGAGACAAACTCGCATCCGGTACAGACACAACGGCAACTTGCTGTAAATTGTACCGATTGGCTATATAAGGATAGGCATCATGGAACGTAATAAAGGTACAATTGGGATATTGGGATAAAGTCTGCCGAAACTCTTCATCCAGTTGTTGTAATTGCTGAAGGTAAGCTGCTGAATTGGCTTCATAAATCGCTTGATTGGCCGGATCAGCGGCGATTAAACCATCTCGAATGGTGGTAACTTGTTGTTGAGCTAAGACGGGATCAAGCCAAACATGAGGATTACCTTCGGCATGATCATGGTCATGATCATCGTCATGATCATGACTGCTATCCACCGCTTTCACAACGGGGGTATTGTTATCTAAAGGTTGAATCCCTGCACTGGCATTAATTTGCGTTAAGTTGGGATTATTAGCATTAGCAATGGTATTTTCCAGAAATTCCTCTAAACCGAGGCCATTTTTGACTAAAATATTGGCAGTTGCGATCGCCTGCACATCGGCGGGTCGCGCTTGATATTCATGGACATCGGTTCCCGGAGGAATCAACGCTTGCACTTGTGCGCTATCCCCCGTCACGGCGCGAGTAAACCAATACATCGGCAAAAACGTGGCTACAACATTCAGAGAGGGGGCATCCGATGCCGCAATTTGGGTGTTAATCTCCGTCTCAGCAACGGGTTCACGACAGGCGATCGCCATCGGCAATAGCAACAGTGGAATCAGCGATCGGCTTAACAGTTTAGGAATCACCATGAGTTCAAGGGGCTTTCAATCACGAGTCTTATTTTACCTATTATACGAGAATAAGTCTCATTCTGAACAAGCAATTTCCGGGAAGAGCAGGGGCCAGTTGCCGTCTCTAGCAGGACTTACTTACGCATACATAGAGAATCCACCCTAAATCTGTAGGGTCGAGAAAGGGAATCGCCTCTACAGATATGGCGCTCATGGGTCAGTCTTAAAAAAGCGTTGTTTAATTCAAGGTTATGAGGTACATTATTGATTGGGGAGTTTGGAAGTGTGAGCATCTTGCTGGCTATCGTCTGATCGATTAAGATGTGATGCTTACGGCAGGCTGTTGCAAACTCACTCCTCTCTTGATTTCTAGGGATATCTCATGATTCCGAGAAGCGCTATAGTTTTCAGGTTTCAGCATTCCGCGAATTTTCGAGTTAGCGGCAATCCGCACGAGATGAACAATCCTTTGAAAGATGTAAAATTCAGCATAAAAGCAGAAATATAACGGAGGTAAAGGTGTCAGGAAAAAGATTGATTCACAAACTCAGATTACAAAATATATTATCCTATGGAAACGAAGGCCAAGAAATAGAATTGCAGCCATTAAATGTAATTATTGGTCCAAACGCATCGGGGAAATCTAATTTGATTGAAGCGATTGCCTTGTTAAAAGCAACGCCAACAGATTTAATGGTTCCCATTCGTAAAGGTGGAGGGATTAGCGATTTTCTCTGGAAAGGGGGGAAAGAATCTCCGATTGCTGTAATTGATGCGACTTTGGAACCGCCAGAAGACGGAAGAAGACAAATGCTTTTGCGTTATCAGATGAAGTTTACAGAAACGGGCCAAAGGCTGGAATTGGTAGACGAGGCGATCGAAAATGAACAGCCGTATCCCGGAGAAAATGAACCTTATTTTTTCTATCGGTATCAAGAAGGAAACCCAGTTATTAACGTTCAAACAGAAATTGAGGGACGAAAAAAGCGGTCTCTTGAGCGAGAAACCCTCAGTCCAGACCAATCCGTATTGTCACAAAGAAAAGATCCAGACCAATATCCTCAGTTAACTTACCTGAGTAATCAATTTGCGCAAATCGGCTTATATCGAAATTGGCAAATTGGACGAGACGCTGCCCCCCGGTTGCCTCAAAAAACAGATTTACCAGAATATCCCCTGCTTGAAGATGGGAGTAATCTGGGACTGGTTTTGAATAATTTACAGCACAAAATTGGAAGTCGTGTCCTCATCGAAACCTTAAAAAAGTTTTATGAGAAAGCTGAAGAAATTAGCATCAATATTTACGGCGGAACGGTGCAAATTTTTATCCGAGAACAGGGGTTAAAAGATCCAATTCCGGCAACTCGCCTTTCCGATGGAACCCTGCGATTTTTATTCTTAATGGCTTTATTAATGCACCCCAATCCGGGACCTTTGTTATGTATTGAAGAACCTGAAATTGGCTTACATCCAGATATTCTACCCACCCTAGCGGAAATGTTGGTGGCAGCTTCTGAACGAACGCAATTAATTATTACCACTCATTCAGATTTTCTCATTTCGGCGCTTTCTCCCGAGTCGGTTATAGTGTGCGATCGCAACGATTTCGGTAGCGAATTGCGTCGTCTGGATCCGAACCGACTGAAAAAGTGGCTCGACAATTACACCCTTGGAGATTTATGGCGAATGGGTGAACTTGGAGGTAATCGATGGTAAAAGAAATTCGCGTCTATATTGAAGGCGGGGGAGATGCTAAAAATACCAAAGCCCTTTTCAGAGATGGATTTAGAAGTTTCCTCGATGATCTGTTTCAAATCGCTAGGGAACGAAAAATTAAGTGTAACTTAATTGTCTGTGGTCGGCGAAATGCTGCCTATCGAGATTTTAAAAATGCTTTGGCCGACCATCCTGATGCTTATAATATTCTATTAGTAGACTCAGAGGGTCCCGTAACTCAAAAACCTTGGCAGCATTTGCAGTCAAGAGATAACTGGGATTCGTTGAAGGTTGAGGATGATCAATGTCATCTGATGGTGCAAGCAATGGAAGCTTGGTTCATGGCTGACATTGATGCATTAAACACGTTTTACGGACAAGGATTTCAAGCCAATTCCCTTCCCAAAAACTCTAATATTGAAGACATTCCCAAGGATAGGTTGGAACCCAGTTTGAAGGCGGCAACGCGCCAAACCCAAAAAGGAGAATATCAAAAAATAAAACATGGCTGCGAGTTGTTGAAACAGATTGATGTTCAAAAAGTTCGAGGAGCTTCTGAACATTGCGATCGCCTCTTCCAGAAGATTGAGGAAATTCTCAAAAGCTGATTTCCCCATGAAACAAAAGGGAGTACCTACAGATAGACAAAAAGATGATAGATTCAGCAGAGACAGTTTAGAGAACCGGGATTGTTGGGAATATCAGGAGAGGAAAACCAGCGTGACAATTGAACGGATCACCCAAGGAATTCGTGAAGAAAGCGGCGATCGCTTTCTGCTTTTATATGGAGCAAATACCAGTGATTCGTTTTGTAGTGAAGATTTAATCTTACAAGATATCGAACAGGCATTGCATCGCTATCTCAAAGCTCAAGGATATCAGCGAATTGCCTTTTATTCTGGCAATCGCAAACTGTATTTTCTGGATACAGACTCTCGCGATCGCGCCCGGTTACGCCCTCCGATTCCCTCCCCAATTCAGGGTCAAACTGAAATCAA
>NZ_JAFLQW010000605.1 GCF_017313335.1 Phormidium pseudopriestleyi FRX01
TACAAAAAAATTTGCAAGCTTTTCTGAAAATGAATTAAAATAGAAAGAAACTGTTTTATTTTTTTAGGAGGTACGACCCTGAATCCCTCAGATTTTTCTGTCATTCCCGAACCCCCTGCCGGGTTTAAATCCGGATTTATCGGGATTATCGGACGGCCCAATGTGGGCAAGTCTACCCTGATGAATCACCTGGTGGGACAAAAAATAGCGATTACTTCCCCGGTGGCGCAGACGACCCGAAACCGTTTACGGGGAATTTTAACAACGCCAGAGGCTCAATTTATTTTTGTGGATACTCCCGGGATTCACAAACCCCATCACCAACTGGGAAAGGTGTTGGTAAAAAATGCGATCGGGGCCATTTCTACCGTAGATATCCTGGTGTTGATGGTGGATGGTTCGGTGGAAGCGGGGGGTGGCGATCGCTTTATTACAGAAATTCTCACCCAAACCAAAACGCCGGTTATTCTAGGTCTAAATAAAATCGACTTACGCTCTAGTTTATCGCGATCGCGAGATGTAGAAGTCATCGATCGCAGCTATCAGGAACTCGCAGACAACCTCAATTGGCCGATCGCCAAATTCTCCGCCACGACTGGGGAAGGACTGCCAGACTTATTAACCTTACTGGGCGATCGCTTAGAACCCGGTCCTTATTACTATCCCCCAGATTTAGTCACCGATCGCCCAGAACGCTTTATCATTGGCGAACTGATTCGAGAGCAAATTCTCTATTTAACCCGAGAAGAAGTACCCCATTCCGTTGCCATTAGCCTAGATTTGATGGAAGAAACCAAGGATTTAACCCGGATTTTAGCAACCATTTATGTAGAACGTCCCTCTCAAAAAGGAATTATTATCGGCAAAGGTGGACAAATGCTCAAAGCGATTGGATCTGCGGCCCGAGAACAAATGCAAAAACTCATTGACGGTAAAGTTTATTTGGAAATCTTTGTCAAAGTCCAACCCAATTGGCGGCAATCTCGCATTCAATTGGCTGAGTTGGGGTATAAATTAGAAGACTAGGCAATCCGTTGTCGGCAGTTGGGTTAATAGATAGCAGTTCCCGGGCTCATGAGGTCCGGACAATAGCGAGCAAGATGCTCGCACTCCGGACAATAGCGAGCAAGATGCTCGCACTCCTCTAAATATCTGTACCTCATGAGTCCAGGAACACCTAATAGCAGTCCTAAATCAGTCGTGTAAGCGATCCATCCTTAAATCTCTTGTAGTGCGAGCATCTTGCTCGCTAGTTTATTTACAAATCATTTAGGATTGCTATAGTACAATAGGTAAGGGATTGATAACTTGATGAACTGATGGGCCGCATACCAACGATTACGTTTGACCGAGGAACTTTGTTGCTGCATCCACCACCGCGAGGGAAAGGGTGGATTGATTTTGCCGCTTGGGATGAACGGGTGGAAAAGTTTCGCGTTCGTGCGATCGACTATCGTCCGTTGATTGAGGCGCTCAAAGCAGAGGGGACGGAATTTATTGATGAGGCGAAGGGGTTTGGACCGCTAGAGTTGGTCCCGAGCTTTGAGATGCCGCCTTATCAACATCAGGAAGAGGCGCTGACGGCATGGAAGCAGGCGGGACGATGGGGAGTGGTGGTGTTGCCGACTGCGGCAGGGAAGACCTATTTAGCTCAGTTGGCGATGCAAGCGACACCGCGCACGACCCTGATTGTGGTGCCAACGTTGGATTTGATGCATCAGTGGTACGCGCATCTGGCGGCGGCGTTTCCCGATGTGGAGGTGGGGTTATTGGGGGGTGGTTCGCGGGATAAAAGTCCGATTTTGGTGGCGACGTATGACAGTGCGGCGATCCATGCGGAGACGTTGGGGAATCGCTATGCGTCGATTGTGTTTGATGAGTGTCATCACTTGCCGACGGATTTTAATCGGGCGATCGCTGAATATTCGATCGCCCCCTATCGGTTGGGGTTAACGGCAACTCCTGAGCGATCGGATGGGAAACACGCGGATTTGGTTCAGTTAATCGGTCCGGAAGTCTATCGCAAAACGCCGGAAGATTTAGCTGGTGGTGCTTTGGCGGAACATGAAATTGTTCAAATTAAAGTGAAACTCTCTAAGTTAGAACGCGATCGCTACGATCAGTTAATTAAAAACCGCAATGAGTTTTTACAGCAATCTCACATTTCCCTGGGCAGTCTTCAAGGATGGCAGCACTTTGTCCAAGCTTCAGCGCGATCGCCTGCGGGACGTCGGGCCATGTTAGCTCACCGGGAAGCCAAGGAAATCGCCCTGGGAACCGATGGCAAAATGCGGATTCTAGCAGATTTACTGGCCCAACATTCCCCCGAACGTATCCTGATTTTTACGGCAGATAATGCCACGGTTTATCGCATTTCTCAGGATTTTTTAATTCCCGCCTTGACCCATCAAACTCCAGTCAAAGAACGGCATGAAATCCTGACCCGATTTAAAGAAGGGATTTATAAAACGATTATCGCATCTCATGTTTTAAATGAAGGGGTAGATGTGCCAGATGCAAGAGTGGCAATCTTGCTATCGGGAACGGGTTCGACGAGGGAGTATATTCAACGATTAGGTCGAATTTTACGCAAAGGAACCCAGAAAAATAAACGAGCAATTTTGTATGAAGTGGTTGCAGAAGATACCGCAGAGGAAGGCACTTCCCAACGGCGGCGCGGGATTACTAAAACGAGGGAACCCAACCCTCAAAACCGACCGGAACCACCTCAGCCTAAACCCCAGAAGTTAGAACTACTACCGGGTTATTCGCCGCCTCCTCTTGCGCCTACGCCGATTTATGGGGTGGGGAAAGCATCGAGGAAAAAAGCGGCGGAACGGGCCTCGGAATGGGGGGATAAAAAACCCAAATCGTCCGAACATTCCGAACAGGTTTCGAGTCAAGATTATCCAGAGAATGAATTGCCTAAAAACAGTTCTGAATCCAATGAAGGAAATGATAAATAGCCGAGATAAATCAATGAAAAAGTCAAGGGCCGGGACCGTGGGATTGGGATTAGGTATAATGTTGTTAACGAGTGGCTGTAAGCTGTTGGAACCGTTGGCGATCGCCCAGGGGGTGACTTGTCAGGATGAACAGCATCAAGCGACTCAAAACCGCCTGTTTCAATTACGCGATCGCGCTCAAAATAATATTCAATCCGGCAAACTGGCTCGGGCAACGGAGGACCTGATTGAGCTATTTCAAGGGATGCAAGCGGTCAGTCCTAGTCGAGATACAGTCCTGATGTTGCTTGAAATCGTCAATGGCACTCAGGGACAAGGAGGGATGTTGGAAACCCTGGTTGATCGCCTGGTGGAACAGGGAGAGGGTTCTCAGGCGGAGTCAGTCCTGGATGCGGCAGCGGGAGTAAGCCATACCTTGGATACCGGATATAGCTATGGCAAAACCCGGACTTTGGCAGCAATTGCGCGGTTGTATGTACAAAGTGGACAGCGCGATCATGCCCGGTCAACCCTCGCCCGTGCTATTCTAGCAGAAACTGGCATCCGAGGTGCGGCCTTTAAAACCAAGGGATTAACTGAAATTGCCCGAACTTATCTTACCCTAGGAGATACTATTCAAGCCTCACAAATCCTGGGGCGATCGCTCCATTATGCCCAATCCATTGTCTATGCGGATGCCTACAATCAAGCCTGGGATTTCCAACCCCTCGCCATTTATTATGGTCAAGGGGGACAATTGGATAAAGCTTTAGAGATTGCCGGGACGATTTCTGCGGATTATTATCGGAGTGAGACCTTTGCAGAAATTGCCAAAAATTTGGCGGACCAAGGTAACATTGAACGCGCCCATAAAATTGTTTTGGATCGGGTCAGTGACACGGAAATCAAGGCCCGAGTTTTAGCAGAAATTGGGTTGCGATCGGCTAAACAGGGACAAACCGATCGCGTGATTCCCTTATTTACAGAGGCTTTGCGTGATGCCAATTTAATCTCGGATTCAAACCGGCGCATGGTCGCCCTTTCGCCTATTTTAATCCATTATGCCGAGGCTGGATATCCGGACCGAGCTTTGCTAGAAATTGCCCCCTTAGAAATGCCGGAAATTAAAGCCAAAGTCCTCAGTGCGATTGCTGTTGAATATGCCACTCAAGGACAACGGGAGCAAGCCTCCACCATTGCGGGACAAGCTTTGGAAACCGTCGGTACAGTTTCTCAAAGCTATGAACAAGAATTTCTGCTCACGGATATGGTTCGAGATTATTCTCGCGTGGAACTGTATGAGATGGCTATTCAAGCTGTCCAACAAATTCCCTATCCTGAAAAAAGACAGCCTCTTTTTTTAGCGTTGGCAACTGAAGCCGCAAACCGAGGAGATGATAAAATTGCGGTTATGGCTGCTGAAATCATGCCGATTAACTTAGTGGCAGTTGCTTTTATTTATCAAAGACTTGGCCAAATTGAACGGTGGAATGAACTCTTAATCCGAGGGATGACAGTGGTCGAATCCCTCGAAAATAATGAGCAAAAATTGGAAGCGATCGCTGCGATTGCGGTGGAATATGCTAAGGTGGGACAACAGGCTAAAGCTGAAGAGTTATTCGCCCAAGTTTTATTAATGAGTAACCAAGTTCAAGAAAATTCTTATGTCTGGGTGACGGTGTTTGATAGGCTAATGGAGGGGGGACGTTATGACTTTGCCTTGCAGTTAGTCCGCACCATGAAGGATGAATATTTCCAAAGCAACTTAATTAATCGGCTGGTGGAGGCGTTCATCCAAGAAGGAAAAATTGATGAAGCCTATCAGGTGATCGAGTTGTTAAAATCCCCCGGGGAAAAAGTTAAGAGTTTAATCGTCCTAGCTGATAATAATATGAAGGCAGGAGAGCGAAATTTTGCCCGGGAAGCCTTAGACAAAGCTTTTGAGATAGCACAGACCATTCCCGGGGAAGAATCTAACATCCTGGTGTTGAAAGTACAGACAGATGCCCAGGGGAATCTGGTTCAGTACACAGAAGTAGATGACTGGATGGATCGGGGGAGTTTGTATGAAGAAATCGCCATCGGGTATGGACGATTGGGGGAATATAACTCGGCGATGCAGGTGGTGCGATCGCTGGAAAGTCCAACCCTGCGGAACCAAGTGCAACAGCGGTTAGCCTGCTATCGGTAACTTTAACCCGGATTAGGGGATATGACGCGATCGCGCTGCAAGGCGTTCGACTACGGCGATTAACTCCGCTGTATCAACAGGTTTAGGGAGGTAGATATCATATCCGTCTTTGAGGGCGCGGATGCGGTCTTCTGAACGTGCATA
>NZ_JAFLQW010000003.1 GCF_017313335.1 Phormidium pseudopriestleyi FRX01
ATGACGCGATCGGCAAATAACGCCAACGCTTCACCAATCTCAACATCCCCAAAAACAGTCCCAGTCTGACTAAAAATTAAGTTCCCAGAAGTCACCACATACCACAGCACATCAATCTGTTCTGGCAAAGTCAGATGATGCAACTGTTCAAACACCACATTTAAGTTGACAAATTCACGTTCGCTCACCTGAAAAAAACTATAATCATCATCCAGAGTCCCCAGTTCCTCTTCCTCCTCTTGGACTGCCTCAAAAAACTCCTGAATTTCCTTCTTCAACTCTGCCACGGTCATCTTCTTGGATTTTGGAAAGGGAATCACATTGTTCTTTTGCCCAACCACTGGCCGGGGGAGGGAGTCTAATCCTTGTTCACCTTGTGCGAGTATTTTAAACAAATCCTCATCACTCAATTGTCCGGTTAATAACTGGCGCAATATATCATCCATCATCGGAGTAATCCCCTGAACAGATCCCCTCGCTGCTTCATACTCATACTCCTCCTCCTCCTCCTCTGGATCGCCCAACATCGCATACAGCAACACCGCCACAATATGCTCACAAACCTCTCCCGGATAAGCACAAGTACAATCCGTGGTGAGATTGCCCTTACCTGTGCGAATTTCTACGGAATATTGGCCGGGTTTTCCCTCAACCTTGGCCTTAATCCCCTTTCCCGACATAAAAAACTGCTCGACTGTCCCGTTATCATAACACTGTTGACCTTGTTTAAAAATAGCCGGACTATCGGCAAATTCTCTAATTTGTTCTACCGTCAGATCGTTTAAATTCATAAGTACCTACCTCTAGTGTTTGCTGTTTCAACCTATTAACCAATCCGATCGTACCGTAGAAACTCGCAGGGCGATCGCCAGCATCCAGGAAAGGCCCCTGAGAATCCCGTTCCCGGGTGAGCAACCCTTAGATATTCAACCTGCACTCCCTCTAGTATCGGGTTACCTTCCACAACTTCCTGGGTCAGTTCTATTTAAGCTTAAGTCAACAGCCCCCTCCCTCCTATACCCCTTAGCAACCTAGGAGAAACAGCAACCCAGAAACACCGTTTTTGTCCTACTGATTGAATCCTGAACCGATGGCCACATTTAGGGGCTAAAGCCCCTAAATATGACCATGTTTTGATAGAATTCGGGACCCCAAGCCCTTTGAAATTTACTAACCCTTTAAAAAAGTGTGAGCAAACATAAAGTTACGAAGAAGATCCTTTTTTACTCTTGCCTTTCCTGAACAATCCCCATATCATAAAAATGACATAGGGTGCAGGTACGCAGACACAGTTCTGCCAGACAACTACATCCGCAACAAAATTACTTGAACTCATTGTTCAAGAACTAGGGAGACCTCAATCATGAACGCTCAAATCAGTAACAACATTTCATCTCTCAAGACAATCAGTCGCCAATGCACCCTAGGTTTGATGGCGTTGGTTGCCACCACCGCCAGCGTTTTCACCGCTCAAGACGCTTCCGCTCAGGTGACTCAAACCAATTATGACGCCCAATATAACGCCTCCAGCGATTTGTTGCGCTTAGATTTCGATACTTGGAATATGTTTAACACTGTGGTGAACACAGAGCGTCAGCAGCTCACCACTCTTAATCGCCCTCAAGCGGATCTGAGTAAACTGCGTTGGAGCGGTGGCGTTCAAGATGCAGAAGTGTTCTTCATCAATGAAGGAGCAGGCTACCGGAATCAGCTATTCTACTCTGTAGATGGCGGAACCAACAAAAACATGATTTTTGGCGATATTTCCTCCCCCCTGAGCATTCTGCCTAACAGTAGTGGACCCATGAAACTCGGTCAAGGGGCTAGTTTGGGCAATTTTACCGGAAATACCTTTATTGATTTCTTCGTGAAGTCTAACGGTGCCAATGGGGGCCAAAATTTCCTCGGATTTGACCCAGCGCAAAACCCTGGATCATCCCGGGGTCTGTCCCACGTTATTGGATATACTTTTGGTGACTACTTACTCCTCGGGTTTGAAGATATTATCGGCGGGGGCGACCTCGATTTCAATGATGTCGTGTTTGCCGTCAAAGGGGTAACGACTAGCGTACCTGAACCTTCCTTGATGATTGGGTTAATCGCTACGGGTGCGATGGTAATGCTTCGCAAACGTCATCAAAATTCAGAAGTTTAAGAGTTGCATGAGTTCAAGAAAAAACTGGCCTAGAATCGGCTTTTTTATCCAATGGGGTTGAGGGGTAGACCCGCTTTTCATGAAGGCGATCGCCCCTCTTTTCCCCTACAAACCCTTAAACTCATCCTGCAACGCCGGATAACCCCGATAAGTCTGCCGTAGCTTATCAATATAACGCTGCCACCTGGAGGCATCTTTTACGATATCCAGATAAATCGATTTGAGCGTCTCTGCGGACATCGCGGCAGTCTGGTAATTCGATCGCGTCTTGGCCTTGATATACTTGAGAACAACCTTCCGACTTCCTTTCATAGCACAATTGACCTTGGTCAAAAATAGTCGGATTATCGGCCAATTATTGAATATTTTTAACGGTAAACTTGTTTAAATTCATAAGAAACTGCTGTTTTTTTCAGGAAATTGACAATTTAGATATTACCTGAAAAACCCCCTCAGCGATCGCCCGGTTAATTTCCCCAGAGAGATGCGCCAGTAGAGTATCATCCGCCCTTACAACAGTAGTTTTTTACGCTCATAGTGATTTGCCTCACGAACGGTCCCCTCCCCTTGGCAAGGTCCGGGTTAGGGTGGGGTCTTCTTGACGTGGCGATCGCCACGTCACACACTCATGAGAGGCGATCGCCCCTGTATAGAGCCGGGTGCCAACCGCTTGCTTCGTAACTCAGGCGATCGCACCTATACGAGAACTCTCTACCCACTCATTTTGAAGCACTTAAGCGCTTCAAGAGGACCCCACCCTAACCCTCCCCTTGCCAAGGGGAGGGGACCGGAAGTGAGGGAAATAATCACTATGGAGGACCCCACCCTAACCCGGACCTTGCTAAGGGGAGGGGACCGTTCGTGAGGCAAATCCCCAGGAACGTAAAAAAACTACTCTTGGAAGGACCATCTGCCTGCCACCCAGGGACATCGATGCTCAG
>NZ_JAFLQW010000064.1 GCF_017313335.1 Phormidium pseudopriestleyi FRX01
AAGAAAGGGGGAACTGGGGGAGAATAGAGGTGGGGATGAAGTGGCGATCGGGCGATCGGTCTCCGTATTTTCTCCCATGTCCCCAATTGACAGCTTAGGGAAACCAGGGCAGAAAATGCCTCAATCGTCAAAATTCTGCCCACTTGCCGATCAAGATAAAGATCAGCATTCTGATTCGGGTGAGGTAGCTAGGCTCTCTGCAACGTTTAGAAATCAAATGGCCCTTTAGGTGAGGTGAGGATATTCTGCTTCGCAAACGCTTCGCGAACAGGTCCAACAAATAAATTTATCCTGGGATTTTATTTCTTTTCTATGAAAGTAAATTATCCCCCTTTAATTACTCCGTAATTCCACCTAGTTAAAGCGGGAATTTAAAGAGTTATTAAAGCTGTGATCTCGATCATAGAAGGAGCAAAGATTTCATGGCTTAATAGAAAGTAGGAAAGAAAAAAAGCTATCTTACTTGCCTGCCATCCCACTGGGGCAAGGGGCAAGCCATCATTCAAATAACAATACTTACTTAAAGAACCCTAACGGGTTAAGACATCAAGGGTAGAGCATCGTAAGAACAACTGAGGGCAAAAACAATGAACTTCCAACACAACTTTCTATATGTAGCAACAGCAACCACGCTTCTGGGCCTAGTCTCAGCAGCACCCGCCGCCGCTTTTACCTTCGGCAACAGTGGGATCCTGTTCGATACCGATACGACCGTTGACTTTGAGTTTCTACAATCCAACGGATGGTGGTTCGCCGATCTTGGGGTTGTAGATCTATCTACTGGATTAGAAACGTTTCTGATTTCTGAAACTCGGAATGTGGATCCTGGCAGCGGCATAACAAATGATAACCGGGGGACTGTAGGCACTATAAAAGCAGTCTTACCAGAGGATAGTTTTACCAGTTTCACCTTTAATCAGGAGACAGCGTATAGCTTTTTTCTAAAAAGCTACGAAAAAAATACCCAGGGGACTCGTGGAACTCACACAAAGACGGTCTATTCGACTAGCTTGCTAAATCCTGAGCGATGGAACACCCCGATAACCCTTACTAACAATAACTATGACGAGAGTCTAAATGGGAGAACGCTCAATGGTCGCGATCGCGTCTTGTTTGAGGGTAATTTGTTATCGGGTCTAACGTTATTTTTTGAGGATAACGGGATCGGCGGAGATAATGACTACGATGACTTTATAGTCTCAGCGAGAGTGGCGAAAGTATCCGTACCGGAACCGGCGACCGTGATAGGTTTAGGAATCGTATCAGGCGCAATGGCCTTGTCTCGTCGTCGTAAATCTAGTCCCGGGTGTTAGGTAGCAGTCTGGATGATATAACAGGTTCAGCAATGACCTTGGCCATAGCAACCTACTGTGAATAGAGAAATGACCTTAACCTAATAAATGCCGCTCATAATTGTGAGCGGCATTTATTAGGTTAGGTGTATTTAAGAAGAGGCGCGTTTAAGGTTATTGGCAACCACACCCAAAACTGGAGCGCCAGAAATTTTTAATTCTTCGAGAGCTTTGGAGATCGAAGCTCGATCAGTCTTAGCCAGTCCCACCACCAAGATTAGACCATCAGTTTGATCAGCAAGGATGCTGCCATCTGCAAGACCCACAATCGGTGGGGTGTCGTAGATAACCAAGTCAAAAAAGTCTTGAAATTGCTCCATGAGCGCGTGCATTTTTTTAGAAGAGAGGAGCTTAATCGGGTCATCAGGCACTGACCCAGAGGTCAACACAAACAGATTGTTCTGTCCCGATGGTCGCTGAATCAGATCATTGAGACTGATATCAGTGGAAATCGCATCGGTGAGTCCCTGAAAATTGGGGAGGTCTAGTCGGGTATGGAGGTGAGGAAATCGAAGATCTGCATCCACCAGCAACACTCGTTGACCGATCGCCGCTGCTGCTTCGGCCAGATGTAAAGCAACAGTAGACTTGCCATCTCCTGCTTCTGCCGAACCTATCACCAAGGAATGGATAGGGGAGTTAGAACTGAGCAAACGGATATTCGTGTGTAGAGATCGGAAACCTTCTACAAACGGTGAGCTGTTGTAACGGCCCGCAGCCGATAAGACAGTTCCAGTTCCTAAACGATTCCCTGATGTGTGGCGGGCCAAACTGACAAAAGCAGGTTCAGGAGAGAGTTTTTTGACTGGCTTGGCCAGCTTCTTGAGTTCTTTGGTGAAAGGAATCACCCCCAGGACAGGCAATTTTGTAGCCAAACGGATTTCCTTGGGGACATGGAAAACCGTATGCAACACCTCCACAAGAAAACAAACCCCTACTGCCAGCAGGATGCTTAAAATGACCGCTACGGCTAACTCGCGGCGTGTTTGAGTAACAGTAATAGAGATGGGATTACCTCTTGCATCCCGAGGAACTACCGGGGGATCGATCAGTTCCCAAGGTACGTCATTGCGAGCCGCATCCACACGCAAAGCTTCTCGTCTAGCTAAAAACTCCTGAAGGGTTTTTGTCGATACGTCAAGTTCACGGTTTAGGTCTGTATATTGGCGCGAAACTACTGGTAATTCTGTTAGGGTTTGAGTTAAAGTTTCTTCAGCTTCAGCGAAGGTTTGCTCCCGAGCCTCGATTTCTTCGATTTCGCTACCAACCTGCTCTACAATTGATTCAGCCGCTAGGCGCGATTGAAGGTATAAATTGTCGAGTTTTTCCCGCAATATCAAGATCGGTTCGCTGTCATCAAAAAATATAGCTGACTGGATGGCAAGCTCTCCTTCAAGCCTTTGAATCTGAGCGATTAAATTTTCATAAGCCTTTGCCTCTCGCGAGAGGATGGAGACGGGATGTTTTTCGAGCAACTGCTTTTGGAGGTTCTGGTACAGTGTTCGCTGTTGTTGTAGCTGTGCAGTCAGATCTAATCGCTGTCTTTGAATAATTAAACGGTGTTCGGAAAGATATCTATCAGCCAGATTGGGATCCATTAAGTTGTAGTTTTGGCGCAGCCGTTGCAAATCGCCTTGGAGAGTGTCAACTTTCTCCTGGAGTTCGGGGAGTTGCTCCTCAATAAACCGAATACCCTGCCGCAAACTGGCTAGGCGTTCTTCAACGCTGTATTCTAAATAAGTCTCTACTAATTGATTTAATACGGCTTCCACTTTTTTAGGATTTTCATCTTGGTAACTCACGACTAAAATTTTTGTGCCTTGCTCTTTGTTACCTTTTCCTACGGTGATCCGAGTCATTTCAATGTTCCTAACCACCGCTCCATATTGGATCTTAGGATACTCGGTTTGGAGCTTTGAGATCGCTGGCAACATCAGTTTTGGACTTCTTAGAACACGAATCAAAGTTTGGTAGTCTACCAAGCTAATTTCTTCAATTCTTGCGCGTTGAAGATCACCATCTCCCCCTGAACCTTGAGCCATCACATACTGCCGAGCTAACCGCCCTTCTGCTGTTACTGGCTCAACTAACAGCTTAAAAGAGCTTTTATACATAGGAATGATTTGACGAGAACCTCGGACAATGACTGCTCCTGCCATCACGCTCAAGGCGATCGCCACCAAGAGTATGATCGGGGTTCTTCTCCGGAAAACTGCAAACAGCCAAGCCACGTCAAATTTTTCTTCATCACTTTGCTCAATACTTTCGCTGTAGAGTGCAGGCAATGACCCGAGATGCGGTTTGCCAGTCTGCTTTGGGGAAAACTGCTGTAAATGTCTATCGTAATCCATAATTTGCACATGGTAGATTTTTACTTAAACTCCTGCCCCATCAAAAGTTCCCTGTTTTTTGTTGGGACTCATTGCCGCCGAGGCAGTCTTAGATACTCAAACAGTCCAAAAAAGTCAAAAATTCGCAGAAATCCAGAAGCATTTGAGCTAAACCCGGTTGCCGTATTGATGGTATCGCCAATTTTAACTAAACCAGAACGGTTGATCGCCACAACATCATTATCGCGCAGGATCGGATTGGATTGTTCGTTGATTCCGGCGTCGAGATTGACGTTGATGATGCGTTGCGATACCGTACCGTCCGGATTGAGGCGAAACAGTTCAACGGTATCCCGATTCGCCCGGTTGGGATCGAAGCCCCCCGCTGCTAGCAGAGCTTGATTTAATGGCGTGTTCGGTGGTAGCCTGAGACTTCCCGCGTTAACTGCCTCTCCAATTACATTCACGTCGATCGTTTCCGGAGAAAAGTTGGTTCTAGCTAGTATCGCTGCTTCAGTGGGATTAATTTCAGTGGCAGTGGGAATAAAAATGGTATCTCCGTTTTGCAGAATCGGGTCTTGAGTGAAATCACCGGTTTGCAAGAGTTGCCATAGATTGAGAGTTAGGATTTGGTCGCCGCCGGTGATGGTAGGTCGGCGTAACTGGATTTGACGAATATTTGCATCCGGTTTAATTCCCCCAGCGAGTTGGATGGCCCGGGTCGCCGTTGGGAGACCCGCCGCTCTGATCCCCTCTCCCGTCTCCGAACCGAGTACCGAGTAGGTACCGGGTCGCTCAACAGCTCCCACGACCGCCACCGTGCGCGGGAGTTCCGTATCTCTTGAAAAGCTTGTCGTTGCCAGTTGGCGGGTTTGTTCTAAGTTGATTTCGGGCGTAGTGGGAACGAAAATGGCATCTCCATCGCGCAAGGTAATATCTTGACCCCCATCCCCCGTTCGCAGCATCGCCCACAGATCGAGGGTATAAACTTCATCTTCACCCGCTCTCGAAAAGCGCCGGACTTGGACTTGACGAATATCAGCAGCCAGTGTCACCCCCTGAGCCTGTTCTAGCGCCTGCACTACCGTGGGGTATTGAACCCCGGGAATGTTCCCGGCTCCTGGGGTCAGGCGCATCAAGTAGGAACCCGGACGATTGACTTCTCCGGAGACCCAAATGTTGAGAGGACGAGGGGCCACAAGACTCACTGCAATTTGAGGACGTCTGAGAACTTGTCGATACGCTCCTTCGATCGCCCGACTTGCCTCTTCTAAAGTCAACCCCTCTACACTCACCGTACCAATTAGAGGTAAGTTGAGTCTGCCGTCTACGGGAATCTGATACTGACCGCTGTATTCCGGAAGTCCTAAAATATTGACGTTGACCAAATCTCCACCGCCTAGAGTGTAAGCGGGCGATGGTGGTAAAGGGGTAGCGTTTGGGATTTGCGCTCTGGGATTGTCTTCTGCGATCGGTTGCTGCGCTAAACTCGGATTGGGGTCAACCAGTGCCGACCCTGCCAATAGAACTATCCCCCAGACCGAGCGCATGATTTGCATCTGTAAATCTCTCGCCATTATCTATAGCAATCCTATATCAGTTGTGTCATGGATCCAAACCTGAAAGCCTTTGTAGTGCAAGCATCGAGATTCGCTAGTTTTGTTACAAATCATTTAGGATTGCTATATTGCTCTCCCGATTTTTTGTGTGGTTATTAAGGATTTTTGATGACCACCCCAATCATCATATTGCCCACCTTGCCGAACAATAAATCTAACAATAAATAACTTAGTTTTACAGCCTGTAAACCCGCCTGCTTGTTCCAGAGTTTCTTGGCAAATCTGGACATGACGATATTATGGTTCCATAATCGCAGTGCTTTGACGTAACAGGGAGATTGTAACAAATAACTCCGCGTCGCTTGTTCTAGCAAGAGTTCGTTCCAGCGAAAAACATAATTGACTGTACCGCCGTGGTCTTCCCATACAGTTCCTAGCAAATTCGCCACGATCCCGGCATGGGGTTCAATGACGATCGCTGCCTTTTTGGCAACCCGCAGCATTTCAGTAAGTCCGAGAACTGGACGCGGTAAGTGATGCAGACCATCCTGCACCAGCACTAAATCGTAGGAGCCATCAGCTACCTCTAATTTTTCGCCATTTAACACCTGCGTTTTCAAGCGCGGGTCCCTCACCTTACATACCTGGAGAGCATTTTCAGAGATATCAGACACTGTGACTGAACGAAATCCCATGTTGGCTAAAACCGTCCCTTCACCCCCTACACCTCCACAAAGGACTAAGACATCCCAGTCTGCTGGCGATGAGTTAGTCCTTTCCATCAAATGGTCAACTCCTATTTGCAGTCTTCTGTCAAGCAAGTATC
Organism: Phormidium pseudopriestleyi FRX01; assembly: GCF_017313335.1. Classification (GTDB taxonomy): domain Bacteria; phylum Cyanobacteriota; class Cyanobacteriia; order Cyanobacteriales; family Laspinemataceae; genus Laspinema; species Laspinema pseudopriestleyi. Next base: position 6,068 of record NZ_JAFLQW010000064.1, read on the forward strand.
GGGTTAAAGGATCTTTGCTATCCCAATGTTCCCAATTTTTTGAATGGGTGTAGATATTTTCAAAACTTTCTTTTTGTTGTTGTACGCCACTATTCATTACGCTCTTACCTCCCTACATTCAAATTCGTTGAATTGCCTCACCAAGAATTGCTTTATCTGGCTGCATTAGAAAGCCGAGCGCAGATGCTATCGATTCTGGTATTTTTGCTGAACCTGACATGGTTTAGTTTTGGGTGGCTCCTGGCTACTTCATCCCTACCAAGGAATTGAGGTCTGAGTGAACCTCTACTTTGCGCCACTGCCAATTCTGCCCTACTTTCCGCTAACTGTACTGCACCCTCACTTCACTATACCCCCATTTTGGGGGAGTTGCTCCCGTGCGGTTGATCGGTTTGAATCGTTTTGCAATCGGCTGGAGTGGGGATTGCAGGGTGCTGGCAACGGCGTGCGTGTTGCGATTTGATGCTAACCCCGATGCAGTCGCACCGACTGTAGGGGAGCGGACACAACTTCCAAAACACCACAGATCCAACCAACTTGCGCCCTGTGGAACTCGAAACCCATCTAATCTGCTTGCTGTCGTCATGTGATGGGCTTTTTTCCATCTTTAATTCTAACTGTTATACTGGAACTGGGAAACTCTGGCTGGGGGTGCTAAACCGCCAAAATCTGATGAAACAGTTGCTTCTAAATCCCGTTATTTTGCTTCTCGTCCTCTCTGTAGGTTCTATCTATCTACTGCTGTTGTTTAATACGGTTAGTTGGAGCAAGAAACTCGCTAATTTTTTTGAAGACGCTTTTGTTTTTATCTTTTTGTTTCAAATGCCTGGACTCAGTGTGGCTATTTTTCCGAAGATTCACCCGGCTGCTTTATATAACAGAGACAAAACGATTCCTTCTCTTGTTGCGCAAATCGCTTTATATGCAGCAGCGGTATTTATTTTGTCTCCTCAACTTCAAAAGAATTTGAAAGATATTGTTTACGCCGCCTCCGTAACTTTAGTTAAAAATAGTTTTTTATGGAGCTTTGTTTTAATCCTATTGCTATCCACCTCTTGGTCAGAGACTCCCGATTATACGTTAAGAACAGCTTTAGTATTTGGATTAATTACGCTTGTTTCGGCCTATATTGGCAAACAATATAGTTTTGAAAAACTCGATAAGATATTACGATGGAGTCTAGCTCTAAACGCGATTCTCAGTGCTTATTATGCTTTAGCCGTACCTTCTATAGGAATTAACACGACCAAAAATAGTTGGCAAGGGATCAACAGTCACGCAAATCCTTTTGCGGCATTGATGGCTTTAAGTTCGGCGTTGTGGCTGTTTGAAGCATTTAGCAATCCCAAACGTCGCTGGCTCTCAGTGGGGTTGACACTATTTTCACTCTACGCTCTCAACAGTGCAGAATCTGCCGGAGCCAAAGTGAATTTTCTAGGATTGACCTGCATTCTCTTGGCGGCTCGCTTTCTGAATCGTTTAAATTTTAGATGGGCGATGTTTGTCATCGTAATTTTTTTAGTATTCGGGATCGGTTTATCGATTGTTGTTACAGAAAATCTGGAAGCAATTGTCGTCGATGGGCTTGGCAAGGATTTAACCTTAACGGGTCGAACACCGCTTTGGGAATATTTGATAAAAGAAAAGATTGCATTGCGGCCCTGGTTAGGCTATGGATTTCATGGATTTTGGCAACCTTGGCGCGGCAGTGACAACCCAGCTGCTAACGCCCTCGATGGGAAGCTTTGGATGCCGTCAGGGGATGGCTTCTGGACACCACCTCACGCTCATAATGGCTTTATGGAGATTATCTTAGAGGTCGGGTGGGTGGGATTTGCCATATTTGCTCTATCTTTTATCACCACTTTAGTCGGTGCAGTCCGCTGTCTGGTTCAGAAGGATAGCGGATACAAAGCGATTGACTCGATTCTGCCAATGATTCTTTTTCTATATGTCATTTTCCCAAACCTGACAATTAGCCGTCTGACTGAACCGACCGAAATTTGGTGTTTTTACGTGATCATAGCAGTGGGAACAAGCCTCGACCCAATCAGGAAGCAATTAAACCAAAAAGAAAGAATGGATCCTACTTACTCACCTCTTCCAAGACGAAGGTCATTCCAGAGGTAAGGTTGAGAGGGAGCTTCCCTGGAAGTACCGGGAGAAGGAGAACTGTGAACGAGTCCGTCTTGATCCCAAGACAACGGTAGTTCTACGGATTGAAGTCTCTAAGGAATACTTACCCTGCATTTCCCTACATTGAATGGAGGTAGGCGCTCCATTCAATGTAGGGTTCGGGTCGGAGGTCTCCAGCAGCAATGGCGTTCGGGGTCGAGGAAAAATTTCAGGCATCATAACAGCTCCAGGCAGATCTAGGTAAAAAAATTATGTGAAGGTTTAATTTGTGGTTCAAGTAGATTAATATAGAGAACAGATGAAAAAACTCTAAGAAATATAGAGGAGCAGAAGAGCCGGTTCCCTTGGGAGAAAGTCAGGTTGCGTTGCCTGATTGGCGTGAACAGTCTCTACCGAAAGCTGCGTTTACCCATAAAAACCCGTTTAATTTTTGGTGCATTTAATGGTTACCGGGGTGGAATGAACCCTGTGGAAAAATTGCCTCGGCCACCGAGACCTAACTCTGTCTCAAGCCGATCAAGAAACAACAAGAAACTCCTACTTGAGTTTCCATAGATAAGTCTGCTAAACGTTACCCACCCATAGGGTTAGAAATCTAAAAAGTTTTGAAGTAAGGTTGCTAGATCCGCATCCCCGCTATATCATTTATTATAACCTTGATGGGGAGGCCCTCACCAACTTTGTGTCTGGAATGAACTTACGACAACAGGCCCTCAAAGGAGTTCTTTGGTCTGCCATCCAGAATTGGGGTACTCAAGTCATCTCCTTTCTGGTATTCTTTGTTCTGGCCCGCTTACTAGAACCGAAGGCATTCGGTTTGGTCGCCCTGGCTGGAGTGTTTTTCTCGTTTATGGAACTTTTTCTGGGGCAGGGATTTGCGAATGCCCTCGTCCAAAGAGATGAGCTAGAGCCAGAACATTTAGACACTGCATTTTGGATTAATCTGAGCATTGGTGGGATTCTGATGGCAATCGCCATTGCGTTTGCCGCGCCAATTGCCAACTGGTTCGATCAGCCTCAGTTAACACCGATCCTACAATGGATGTCACCAAGCTTTTTGTTGGCAGCCTTAAGCGATGTACAGCAGACCCTCTTTCGTCGGCAATTTGCCTTCAGAGCCTTATCCATGCGATCGCTCGTCGCGACCTTTATCGGAGGTCTAGTTGGTGTCATCATGGCGCTTCTTGGATTGGGGGTCTGGAGTCTGGTTGGGCAACGATTGAGCAACGCATTAGCGGGAGTTCTAGTTCTGTGGTGGGCCAGTGCGTGGCGACCGGGGTTGAAAGTATCTCTTAGGCACGCTAAAGAACTCTTTAGCTTTGGAATTAGTATCATGGGTTCCCAGCTCCTCACCTTCTTCGTCCTGCGTGCCGATGATTTTTTAGTGGGAAAATTTCTTGGGGCTGTAGAACTTGGGTATTATACGATCGCCTACCGCGTGCTACTGATGATCACCCAGCTACTTTACACCACCACAAACCAAGTCGTGCTGCCTACCTTTTCGAGACTTCAACAAGAACCCGAACGGATGCGACGGGGGCTTTATAACGCCACCCAGCTATCCAGCCTGATTTCATTGCCCCTATGCTTTGGTATGGCTGCATTAGCTCCCGAGCTGGTACTCGGCTTGTTTGGAGAGCAGTGGATCCCCAGTGTTACCACCATGCAAGTTTTGGCATTCGTTGGCCCGATGCAGTTAAGCCAAGGTATCGTCTCCAGTGCGATTACAGCCTTGGGCAAGCCAAACTGGAACCTAAAGGTCAATTTACTCAACGCCATAGCTAGTGTCGTAGCGTTTTCCCTCGCGGTGCAGTGGGGAATTGTAGCCGTAGCTGCGGGTCGGGTGGTTAGCGGGTATTTTGTGGCACCGATTCGGGTGGGGATGCTTCGTCGGCTGCTTTCTATCAAACTAACGACCTATTTCTACCAATTTGCTACACCGCTAGTAGCTTCCCTGGGAATGGTCGTCAGCATCATCGGTGCGAAATACCTTCTGATTGACTGGCTGAATTGGCAGGCGTTACTAGCAGTTTGCATAGTTCTGTCCGCAGGAGTTTACGGGCTAATTCTATGGCTTATAGATCCCCAGCTAGTTCGCCAAGCTTTGGAGATGGCCCGTTCAATCCTCTCCCGAAAAAAAAAGAAGTAATAAATAACCGTTTTTGTCTTTCTAATCAGTTTAATCATGGATAAAAACATTCAAGGCCGTATCTTTCTGGTAGGCTGTCCGAGATCGGGTACCACGTTATTGCAAAGCATGATAGCGGCACACACGAAGATTGCTTCTTTCCCGGAATCCCACTTTTTTGAACATCTCAATGCCTCTTGGCCTTGGGGTGTAGTGTTGGGAGTGGCTTCGCGCCGAGCGCAGTCTCAGTTCGATAAGTTTCTCAGAGTTATCAGTGAAGAAGAAATGCACCAATGCGTGCCACAAAAAGCGTGGTTTAGCCAGCAGTACGCCTCTGGATTTATCGAAGTCCTCGATACTGTTACCCAGAAGCAAGGCAAGAGCTTATGGCTGGAAAAAACTCCTCAACATATCCACCAGATCGCTACAATAGAAAAATTTGTCAAAAATGCTAAGTTTATCCACTTGATACGCAATGGGACTGACGTCGTATCCTCCCTATATGAGGCGTCACGAAAGCATCCAGAAAAAACCTGGGGTGGTCCTTGGGACATTGACAAATGCATCCAAACCTGGATCAAGGATGTAGAAGTTTCTCGTCGCCACCTAAATCAGTCAAATCATAGACTGGTCCGTTACGAAAATCTCGTACAAGATACTCAATCAGTCTTGAAAAAACTGTGTGAGTTCATGGGGGTAGAATTTGATGAAAAAATGCTTCAAGAGTATGGTGAAGCTGCAAAGCAGGTGGTCCGGGAACACGAGTGGGCCTGGAAAGCATCGGCAGGTGAGCCGATCCGAAATGCAAATGGCGAGAAATTTGCCAAGCTATTCGATGAAGGACAAAGAGAATACATTATCCAGGAAGTGTCGAAAGTCAATTTAGAAGAATTCGCACCTTAGCTAACTGATAGCTGAGTTTAATCGATTAGTTAAAACGGGAATGTAAAGGAAAAAATGGACTATGCATAATAAAGCTGGACTTAAATCGGGGCTACGTTCTTATTGGCAGATGCTCCGTAATTTTGCCAGAACCTTGAAAAAATATTGGGGTAAACCCCTTAGAATATTGCCTCTTAGTTCCGAAATAATCGGACCTCCTAAAGGATTTTATGTGTCTACCTGGGACTGGGTCATTAAATCAGAAAAAAACCTAGATAAAATTCCAGAAAGATACCAAGAAATATATCCAAAATCTTGGGTTTACCGTTCTGAACCTAAAACAGTGGATGACACGATTCACTGGAAGTTCCCGCAGCAATATCAACGGGAAGCACCTGATGCATTTGTAGTGGTGATTAAAGAGGGACGGGTATGGGGTGAAGGCGGTACAGTCATTACTCCGGATGATCGAGTTTTAGTCGATATTTCCAAAGAAATTGGTCGGTCGAATGAGAACCATTCAATATTTTCCCAATGGAAATTACCCTCAGTTGAGAAAATAGATGGGACAGTAGGACTGTTATCAGCTCCTTTGGGTCAAGTTTACTTTCATTGGATGTTGAACGTATTACCTCGACTTGATTTGTTGCGGAAAGGACCTGGTAGCTTTGATGAAATAGATAAATTTTTAGTGAATGGAATCTCTCATCCTTTCGAAAGAGAGACGTTGATTCACTTAGGAATTCCGGAGAGCAAAATAATAGAAAGTAATCGCTATCCTCATATCAAAGCTCAAACTTTGTTGGTTCCGTCAATTCCCGGAAAACCGGGAAATGTGATCCCACTTTGGACCTGTGAGTTTTTGAGAAAGGAGTTTTTAGATGAAACTCTTTTAGAGGACTCTACTCGTCCAGAACGGCTTTATATCACTCGAAGTAAAGCAACACATAGAAGAGTTATTAATGAAACGGAGATAGTGGCTTATTTAAAAAATCATGAATTTCAGACGGTCGAATTAGAGTCTATTCCCCTGAGCGAGCAAATTTTATTATTTTCATTGGCTAAAGTAATTGTAGCACCTCATGGGGGTGGGCTAACAAATGTTGTATTTTGTAAACCAGGGACAAAAATTATAGAATTATTCTCCCCCAATTATGTCAATGGTTGTTTTTGGACAATTAGTAATCATCTTGGTTTAGATTACTATTATGCAACGGGCAAAGGAAAAACCCCGCCAACAAATTTCGATCCTCATAAAATTGAGGAAGATATTGAAATCGAACTGAGTTCACTGAAAATGTTGATTGAGGTGGTAGGACTTAGGTAAATCCCCTAAGAAAGCAGTAAGTGATTGCTGAGTTCCCCCCAGGTTTTAAATTTTTTCCAAAGAATAAGCTATTCTTGAATAATCTTAACTACTTTATAAGAAATTGCGCTCAAGGAAAAGTTGAAATGGCTGATTTGCAATTAAAAACTCCCGTTGCTTTTATTATTTTTAATCGACCCGATACAACTGCAAGAGTCTTTGAGGCGATTCGCCAAGCTAAACCGCCCCAGCTGCTCGTGGTTGCTGACGGCCCTCGTGAAAATAGACCGGGGGAAGCCGAAAAATGCGCTGCCACTCGCGCAATAATCGATCTCGTAGACTGGGAGTGCGAAGTTCTCAAAAATTATTCCGAAACCAATTTAGGGTGCAAGCGCCGAGTTTCTAGTGGGATCGATTGGGTCTTCCAAACCGTTGAGGAAGCCATCATTGTTGAGGATGACTGCCTGCCTCAACCCGAATTTTTCCCCTACTGCGATGAACTGCTTGAGCGATACCGACAGGATACCCGAGTCATGCATATCGCGGGTAGCAATTTCGGCATTATTGGTAAAAATCCCTACGCAAGCTACTATTTTTCCAGGCGCACTCATATTTGGGGATGGGCCACTTGGCGTCGCGCTTGGCAGCACTACGATGTCAACATGAGTTTATGGCCCGAACTGAAACAACAAAATCGACTGCTCGAAATCGTCGGCAATAAACCTGAAGCTGACCAAAAAACTGAAATTTTTGATAAAGTCTATGGTGGAGAGGTGGATACATGGGATTATCAATGGCATTTCACATGCTTGTGGAATGGAAATTATACCATTATTCCCAATACCAATATGGTAGAAAATATCGGATTTCAAAAAGATGCTTCAACTCATACTACAGCACCCCCCGGTGATTTTGGGGATCTGAAAGTCGAAAAATTACAGTTTCCCCTCATTCATCCTCAATTTTTTATTAGAGAAGATGAGGCCGATACTTTATATTTTAATAAGATGCACAACCCGACGGTAATAACCAAAATCAAAAAGAGGATTAATAAACTTTCTCAAAAAATAAATCAATCAGCGAATCAATAGAACTCCTATTGATTAAATGAATTAGTCAAGTTTAAATCAAAAAATGTAAGGAGCAGCCACCTGACTAGACTAAAAAGGAACTTGATGTCAGTTGGGGTCATTACAGCGGGTAAATAGTTGTCAAATAAGGAGAGATATGAACTTTCTGATTGTTGGGGCTAACTTCTATAACAAAGGCGCTCAGTTAATGTTGCTGAGTGCGATCAAATCTCTAAAGCAGCGATATCCAGATAGCCGGATTTGTGTCAGTCCGACGATTGGAACAAAGGAGCAAATAGATAGCTTGGGGGTAGAAATTTTAGACTATCCCCTGTTTCATGTGGGCGCGGGTAAAACGTTTGAGCGTTACTTCAAGTTTGGGAAGGTTCTGCGATTTCTCCGGAACGATCCCAATGGGACAATAAAATGGGAAAATGTAGACGTAATTTTTGACATTTCCGGTTTTGCATTTTCAGATCAATGGGGGGTGAGTCCCGTAAAAAATCTTAATACTTTTTTAGAGGGGGCGCTTAAAAATAATACTAAATATATTTTGATGCCACAAGCATTTGGCCCATTTGAAGGGGAAGGCATGAAAAAATATATGACAGAGGTATTGCAGAAAGCGGATTTGGTGTTTCCCCGCGACCGGGTCTCTTACGAGTATGTTAGTTGTCTAGTGAATGACCCAGATAAGATTAAAATTGCTCCGGATATTACTTTAACCTATGGGGGAAAAAGTAAGGAGCTAGGGAACTATTGCTGTGCGATTCCGAATGGCCGGATTTTAGATCAAGGAGCAGAAGAGTGGGCAATGGAATACGAAAAACTGCTGAATGAGGCGATCGCAAAAATATGTAGCCAGACGGATTTGGAAGTGAAGGTCCTGATCCATGATACGGGAAAGATAGATTCAGATCTCGCCCAAAAACTTGTGGAAAAAAATGATAGCGATCACGTAAAAATTGTAACTGAAGAAGATGCGCTAAAACTGAAAGAAGCTATCTCTCAGAGCCAGTTTGTGATCGGGTCACGCTTCCATTCCCTAGCCTCTGCTTTATCGTCAAATGTCCCCTCAATCGCCTTGGGATGGTCTCATAAATACACGATGTTGTTTGACAATTATGGAGTAGCTGAATATTCCTTTCTAGCACCGGGTCCTAAAATTATGGAGCGTCTCGATACACTTCTAAATCCTGGGGAGCGAGCGGCGATTCGCTCTAAATTGGAGCAGGTAAACGAAACGGTGAAAGCCGAGTCGGAAAAAATGTGGGCAGAGATCGGAGCAAAACTATGAAAATTTTACATTTAAGTCAATCCGACATAGAAGGCGGTGCCGCTAGAGGGGCCTATTGGTTGCACAATGCCCTGCAACAAGCGGGGGTGGAATCCCAAATGCTGGTGGCTTCTAAAGATAGTCACGATCCCGCTGTCGTCGGTCCATCAGGAAAAGTCAGGAAAGGATTGCAAGAACTGCGCTGCAAAATCGATAGTTTTCCGCTGTCTTTTTATCCAGACAGAGAGCCTCTATTCTCTCTGTCTTGGCTCCCTAATAATACCCATGAACAAGTTAATAATATTGATCCCGATATTATTAACCTACACTGGTTAGGCTTGGCTTTTTTAACACCCGAAAGTTTAGCCAAATTTAACAAACCAATTGTCTGGACATTGCGGGATATGTGGGCATTTACTGGGGGGTGTCATTATACAGAAAATTGTGAAAACTACCTAACTCACTGTGGCGCTTGTCCTGCTTTAAAATCTAATAAACCGGACGATATTTCTCAGAAATTTTGGAAAAGAAAGTTTAAAGCGTGGCACGAACTCAATTTTACAGTTGTGACAATTAGTCATTGGTTGGCAGATTGTGCGAAAGAAAGCAGCATTCTCAAGAACAAAAAAATCCAAGTCATTCATAATGCGTTGGATGAATCAAAATATAAGCCTATGCCGAAAAAAATCGTCAGGGATATACTCGGCTTAAATCCGGAGAAAAAAATTGTTTTGTTTGGGGCAGTTAATGCTACTTCAGAAAAGAGAAAGGGATTTCAATATTTAGTACCCGCCCTGAATAAACTGGCACTTAGCGGTCTGAGCGAAAACATCGAATTGGTGGTTTTCGGGGCCTCAAAACCCAAAAATCCTCCCGATTTAGGGATGAACGTAACTTATATGGGATGGCTGAACGATGACATCTCGTTGGCGATCCTTTATGCAGCGGCTGACGTGATGATCGTGCCTTCACTGCAAGAAGCGTTCGGAAAAACGGCGATGGAATCGTTAGCTTGCGGGACACCAGTGGTGTCTTTTGATTCGACCGGGTTAAAAGATATTGTGGAACATCAGAAAAACGGCTATCGCGCTGAGTGTTTTAGTGCTGAGGATTTAGCAAATGGAATTCGCTGGGTTTTAGAGGATGAAGAACGTTGGCAAGGTTTGTCCCATCGAAGCCGAGAAAAAGTTGAGCAAGAATTTACCCTGAAAGTGCAAGCCCGGAATTATTTGAATCTTTATGAAGAGATTTTGCAATCTTCTAGGGACTGAAGCTAGGGGATGATAGGAGTGGTTGTATGTTCAATACCAGAGGTTCCGATAGATGGAAAGAAAGACTATAGCAGCGATCGCCACTTGTCACAACCGCAAGGATAAAACTTTGGCAAGTCTGGACGCGCTGTTCAAGCAAAAACTCTCCGATGATGTGCAGCTTGATGTTTACCTCGTAGATGATGGCAGCATTGACGGCACGACCGAGGCGGTTTTACAAACTTATCCTCAAGTCAAGATGATCTCGGGGGATGGCAGCTTATTTTGGAATGGCGGGATGCGTGTCGCCTTTGGGGAAGCGCTCAAAGCGTATCCCGACTACTATCTTTGGTTTAATGACGATACGGATCTTTACCCCAATGCGGTGGCAAAATTGCTCTCCACCTACCAGAGTTTAAGCGATCGCGGCGAAGGGGAAAGCATAGTTGTTGGTGCTACCTGTGACCCGGAAACCGGAAAGTTGACCTATGGTGGGATGGTGCAAAGTAGCTGGTGGCATCCCCTGAAATTTCAGTTGCTCCAACCCACTCAAGACCCTCAACCTTGCCATACAATGAACGGTAACTGTGTGCTGATCCCGCAAAAAGTGGCACGGTTAGGGGGGCAACCTAGATCCCAATTTCATCCACAGTACCGGAGATCTGGACTATGGACTACGGGTGAGACAAGTTGGAGGAGCAGTCTGGTTGGTCCCCGACTATATCGGCACCTGCGCCACCCATGCGCAACAGGAAGACTATTGGGAGAATCCACACCTGACATGGCGCGATCGCTTTAAAAAAGCAACCCAAGCAAAAGGTTTACCGCCGAGAGAGTGGAAAGTTTTTGCCCAACGTCATGCGGGGCCGTTCTGGCTATTTTATTGGGGGTTGCCCTATATCCGATTGCTGTTCGCGGCTATCCGTGGGGGGAAAATGGGCAGTCAAATCAATACCTAATTCAGAGCGGTTGTTTCCCTCAACCGATTCAGGAACATCTCGCCATTCCGGATCTATAGCGTTCCTTGCAGGATTTGTGCCCAAACTCGCTTGGGTTGGAGCCTACATTCCGCAGGTTAGATAGGGTATTAACGACTTTAGGACGTTTGAGCCTCTATCGAAGGCCCTCATCTAACCTTTATTAAAAATCACCTGAATAAGGTCCCCAAATTTTTTCTGAGGGGTTTAAGGTCATAATGCTGATGGAGTTAATACTTCAGGTTTTAAAGGCCCAAAAATCTATTGAGAATAGAAATAGACCTGATCCATATAGGTTACAGATCTTCAGAGTGGTCAAGACAGTAGAAAAGGGTTTCGAGAGTAGGGGGAAACATGGGGAGTCAAATCGATGCTTAGACGAGTGGCTTTGTTAACAAACTTTATTCCACCGTATCGGTTGCCGCTTTACAAGGCGATCGCCGATCGCATTCCGGACTTTCAAGTATTCATCAGCACCCCGATGGAAGCCAATCGCAGTTGGACCCCTAACTGGGATGGATTGAACGTTACCATACAAAAAAACTTGACCCTCCAGCGGAGTTGGAAGCATCCACATGGGTTCTCTGAAAATTTGTACGTTCACATTCCCTACGATACCCTTTGGTCCTTGCGGCAGTACCGTCCCGATGTGGTCATTTCAGGAGAAATGGGGATGAGAACCGCTCAAGCCCTGCTGTATCGTAAGTTAAATCCCAATAGCCGGATGATTCTGTGGGCCACGGTGTCTGAGTATAGCGAACTGGGTCGGGGAAAGTTGCGAGAACAATTGCGGCGGGCTCTAGTTCCCCAGGCGGATGCGCTGCTGGTGAATGGACAAAGTGGGGCGCGCTATGTCCGCCAGTTTGGAGTCGGTGACCCGAGCATTTTTTTCGCCCCGTACACGACGAATATTGACCCCTTTCTCGCCGTTCCCCTTTCCAGAACGCCGTTGGATGCCTACCGACTGTTGTATGTGGGGCAGTTGGTAGAGCGTAAGGGGATCGAACCCTTTTTGTCTACCCTGGAACGCTGGGCAAAGGCGCATCCAGAAAGGACCTTAGAATTTTGGCTGGTGGGAGACGGGCCATTGAGGAGCAGCTTGGAGCAACAAGTGTATTCGTCTAATTTAAGACTGCGATTTTTGGGGAATGTGGAGTACGGAAAGCTGCCGGAGGTTTACGCACAGGGGGGGATTTTTGCCTTTCCGACTTTAGCCGATGAGTGGGGTTTGGTGGCAAATGAGGCGATGGCAGCGGGGTTGCCGGTATTGGGGAGTTCCTACAGCCAATCTGTAGAAGAATTAGTGGTGGATGGGGAAACGGGTTGGCAGTTTCGTCCGGATGAACCGGAGGAAATGTACTCGGCACTGGACCGATCGCTGTCAATGCCCCTTGCACAGTTGGAACGCATGAGGACTAAAGCCCGCGATCGCATCCAATACTTAACTCCAGATTTCGTGGCCGATAACATCCTCAAAGCGATTCAATCGGTTTTCTAATGGGGTCTTGAATCCGCTCGCCTTGTCCCTTAACCAGAATACGAGATTCTGGCTTCTTCGGTTATCTCATATTCAGGGTTTACTGTAGCTCCTCAAAATCAGCAATTTTTGAGTATAAAGACTGCGTGCATACTCTCTTGACAAAATAGTGGGTTCCGGCTAAAATTATTAAATTAATATTGATGCTAGGTCTTCTGTATTTATCTAAATCAATCATCATTTAATCCCACCAAAAAGATGACTTAAAAAAAATAATGCTGGTTTTAGCAGAGTTGATGGGAAAAGAATCAGAACATTGAATTGGAGCATAACCCATGAATATTCATCAAATCTATCGTCCAATTTTAACTTATTTCCGGAAAAAAAGGCTAAAAAAATTTTATAGTTTTTTTCAAATTACTGAACAAAGCAAATTATTAGATATAGGAGGAGATCTGTTTTTCTGGGAGTTAGCCAAAAAGGAAGGCTACTCTTTACCCAAGATTACCATTGTGAATCTGTATCCTAGTAACCGTGAGTTGCCTGAAAATATCGATTGGGTGGTAGCTGATGGAAAAAAACTACCGTTTGACGATTTATCATTTGACATTGCTTTCTCGAATTCCGTTATCGAACACGTAGGGAGCTGGGAATCTCAAGTAGATTTTGCCAAGGAAATTAAAAGAATATCCCATCAATATTTTATACAAACTCCCAGTCAATCTTTCCCTGTAGAGCCGCACTTGCTAACTCCTTTCATCCATTGGCTTCCGAAAAAAGCCCAGCGACCCTTACTCCGAAATTTTACCGTATGGGGGTTACTAACTCGTCCTAATCAAGACTATTGTGACAACTTGTTAGCGGAGCTACAGTTATTAAAGAAAAAACAGATGGAAGAACTTTTCCCCGAGGGTAAAATTCTGGTCGAAAAATCCTTGGGATTGGAAAAATCGTTAATTGCGATCAAATCATCCTATAAGGATCTATCAAAGATGGGCAATCACAAGACGACCGCTCCGGCTTAAGTCCGATCAAAAAACTTGGGACCTTTCAAGTAGTCGCGATCGCCGTCATCTTTATTTAATGACCACAGATTATTAACCTAGGGAAAATGCTTTTGAATCGAATTCAGCGCCCGGTCCTTACGTTTCTACTGTTCCTCTGTTTAGCCACTGGAATGGTGGTAGGTTTCAATAGCATTTCAGTAGAGGGGGGGGTCAATTTGGGGCAACCGGAGACCGAGATTCCTGCGACCCTGTTTGGGATGCACCTGCATCATGTGGCCACTACCCCGACATATCGCACAGATCCACCGATTACTCAACTAACCCCTTGGCCTTCTGTTCCCATCCCGACTTGGCGCTTGGTGGCGGCTTATGTGGAGTGGTTTGCCTTAGAACGCCAGAAAGGTGAATGGAATTTTGAAATTTTGGACAAATCGTTGGAGTTAGCGGAAACACATCAGGTAGAACCCTTGATGTACCTTGGCTTTTCCCCAAGGTGGGCTTCACAACGCCCCGAGGAGCCATCGGCTTATGGCCCAGGTAAAGCAGCTCCTCCCCAAAATATAGAGGACTGGCGCAACTACGTTCGCACCGTAGCGACACGCTACAAGGGAAGGATCCACTACTACGAGCTATGGAACGAACCCAATGGTTACAAGCGTTTCTACACGGGTACGATAGCAGAAATGTTGGAGCTATCCCGAGAAGCTTACCAAATTCTCAAGGAAGTCGATCCAACAATAACGGTAGTTTCTCCATCGGCAACGGGGGACTGGGGTAGTTCTCCCGGGGTTGAGTGGCTGGAGGAATTTCTGCGTCAAGGGGGAGGGGACTATGCGGATGTCATTGGGTATCATTTTTATGTGATGCCCGGGCCTCCCGAAAACATGATGCCGTTGATTCAAAAAGTGCAAGCGGTGATGGCGAAGTACGGACAGAATCATAAGCCACTTTGGAATACGGAGTCTGGTTGGTTAGGCGATCAAGCTTTTTCTTCTGAGGACAAAGCAGCTGCTTATGTTGCCCGCTCTTACGTTTTGAATTGGGCAGCTGGTGTGCAGCGTCTGTACTGGTATGATTGGGATTCGAGTTCGGGAGTAAAGATCCACTTAACCCACTCGGATCAGGAAACCCTGACACCGGCTGGGGTTGCCTATGCTGAAGTGCAAAAATGGCTGGTAGGGGCGCATATGAGGTCCTGCGAATCACTGTCGGATAAAACCTGGATTTGCTCGTTGGAGCGCGATCGCGGCGAGACAGCTTGGATTGTTTGGAATCCCGATCGCCAGTTGCGCTTTCGAGTGCCGGAAGAGTGGGGGGTGAATCAGGTGTGGAATCTGGCGGGTGATCAGCAGTTACTATCGGGAAATCAGATAGAAATTGGTGAATCACCCTTATTATTGAAGTATTCCAACCGGTGATTTTAAGTTCTCCAAACGATTTAGACAGTAGCGCCGGAGACGAACATCCGTTATTAGTAGGATTCAAGGGCATATCCCTCAGAAATTGGTTCTGGGGATGCCGATGAAAAATACGAACATTTCAACAGTATCCGTCGCGATCGCCACTTATTAAGCCTCAGTTAAGGACAACTGTCATGAACCCTCAAACCATCGCAGTGATTATGACTTGCTATAACCGTCGGGAAAAAACCTTGGCGAGTCTAGCTGCACTTTTTAATCAAAAACTACCTCCGAACGTGATACTAAGCGTTTATTTGGTCGATGATGGGAGCACTGATAACACATCTGAAGTCGTAAAAGAAAAGTACCCGGCTGTTCATTTGCTTCAGGGAAATGGG
>NZ_JAFLQW010000335.1 GCF_017313335.1 Phormidium pseudopriestleyi FRX01
CTAATTAGCTGAAAGATGCATTTAAATTTTGATAATCCTAGCTGGCGATCGATGCTCTTCAAGTAGGGATAGCTTCGCTGTGCGGCACAGATGAGGGGTTCAGGATTTTCTAATCTGTTTCTGTAGATAGCCAACAGCTTACTATCCCTCGGGACTAGGGTCGTAGCGAACCCTCCCCTGTTCAAGGGGAGTCGAGTCCAGTTAAACCCCAGCTAGAAGGGAGTCTCGCTGAACAGGGAAATAGTCCGATGGGTCAAACTCTCCGGTGAAATGCCCCACTTCTGTGAGTTGTTGATACCCGTTCCCAAAACTTCAGCTAAACTGCTTTCTAAGTGGAACAAAATTGCTATAGCTTGGACTAAATCAGTTGTAGAATAAGACCTCTCCCCCAACCCCTCTGCCAAAGGGAGAGGGGATCCGCAACCGGGCATAAATCATTTAGTCCAAGCTATATAGACTTTAGACTTTTAGAAGCGCTTTGAAATTGGGGTTGAATCTTGATAACAGTTCAGGAGTCTCTATCATACACTGGAGGGGCGATCGCCCACTGGGTCAGAAGCGAGAAAAACTCTAGATCCCTTAAACCGGAAAATCACGATTGGGAAGTGATGCATGAACCAAAAGGACAATCTATCCTTTAAATTGATCCTTTGTCTTATAAATTTCTAGGATGAGCAATCAAGGATATATCTCGAAAGAGGCTTGTCATTGAGACCAACAGATGATTTCGGATTCAATCGGGAACCGAGGCATCGGGCCAACGGTAAAAGCATTTGGTATGGATGTATTTAAAACACTCTGTTTTTAGCATGAATCTAAGCCATCAGGTAGAATCTAGGGTGATCCCCAAGGGAGCCAGGACTGCTTATATCTTAGGGGGTGGGTATCGCTTGCAAGTGTGACCCTCAAGGATGGACTCAATCGAAAAGCAACTACAGTGGAGAGACCCCATATTTTCCCGTCTCTACCCGGTAATCAAGAAGTAGAAAGATGTGCCAATACAAGTCGGCATTGTAGGGACAGGCTGAAACAATGGTGAGAAAACAATTTGACCAATCCAGTACACAGCCAAACCACCGCATTCGGAGACGGCGGGATGGACGTATTAAAGCAGCGATCGCCGCTCGGTTATGGGGTGGGCGATCGCAGCGCAATCACTCAGAAACCGGCGATACATTAAGCCAAGGCACGGAATTGGCCCAACACCCTCCGAAATCCGTCAAGGGGTGGGGCTGGAAATTCCGCCTTCCAGTCCAGAAAAAACCGAAAAATCAGGATAAAAATCAGACGGGGGAGATTGTCGCCACTACTGCACAGAAACCTCGAACCGACAAGGGTCGGAGTCTATTATGGGGATGGCATTTACTCTGGCTGAGTCTGCTAGTCGCTTGTACCAGCATGGGAGCCGTATCTCTGCGGTGGTTACTCACCATGCCCCCACCGATTGATTGTGATGCTCTCGGGGTGGGGTCCACCGAGCGCGATCGCCTCTACTGTGCTCAAAATGCCGCCAAAACAGGGGACTTAGACCGGCTGGTCGCGGGAATCGAACTGGTGGAAAGTTGGCCCGCAGACCATCCCCTCCGAGGTCAGGGAGATAAATTAGTCGGGGAATGGTCGGCTCTAATTCTAGACTTGGCGCGGCAGAAATTTATGGCCGGGGATTTAAACGGTGCCAATGCCATTGTCGAGAAAATTCCTAAAACCAACCCAGTGTACGCCCAAGTCGAACAAGAATTACAAATTTGGCAGGCTGACTGGGACCAAGGAAAAGCAATCTATGATAAAGCTCAAGCCGCACTGAAAGCTCGCAACTGGAGCGGAGTCGAGGATCGGATGCGAGAGTTGGTCAAATTGAATAACGTCCACTGGCGTTCCACCCGCTATGGAGAACTACAGCAGCGAATTGTCGCTGAAAAGGAAGCTTGGAAACAGTTAGAAGATGCCCGTTATTTGGTCTATAACCAGACAGCAGAGGAGTTAGTCCGTGCTATCGACCTAGCGAGACAAATTAACCCCCAACGATATGTTCGAGAGCAGGCGAATCAGGAGATTAACCGTTGGAGTGCCCAATTGCTGGCGATCGCCAAAACTCGCTTCCAAAGTGGCAATTTTGATGAGGCCATTTCCGCTGCCAAGTGGATTCCCTCAGACACAAAGGTTTATGGGGAAAGTCAGGATTTGATTCACCTGAGCTCAGCCCGAGCGCTAATCCAAAATGACAAACCCGCAGGACCCATTCCCGATCGCCTGTTTGCCTTCCTAGAAGCCTCTGCGATCGCCGGTCAGATTCAATCGGACAGTCCCCTGTACAGCCAAGCTCAAGAAAACTTGGTCCGATGGAATCAGCACAAACAGGACCTGTTTCAGGTTAAAATGGCCCAAGCTGTGGCCAGTTTCCGTCACCCCCTGCTGATGCAGTTGGCGATCGCCCAAGCTCAGATGGTGGGGATGGATCGCCCCGGACGTCTCGACGCTCAAACCCCGATCGCCCAATGGCGCAAGGAAATTGCCCAAATTGAAGACCGAGGTTATGTCGTCGCTGCCAAGGCGATCGCAGATTCCAGTAATATTCTGGCATTGAGAAATGCGATCGCATCGGCCCAACAGGTCGCCCAGGGACGCCCCCTGCGGATTGAAGCCCAAACCCTGATTGCCCAATGGAACAAACAGGTTGAAACTCTTGAAGATCAACCCATCCTGGCGAGCGCCCAGGCTCTCGCCCAAGCAGGTCAACTCCAAGAAGCAGTCAATGAAGCCAAAAAAATTGCGGCAGGTCGAGCGCTGCATAAAGAGGCATCAGAAAATATCGGAAAATGGGTCAGCGAGATTCAAATTGCTGAAGACCGACCGATTCTCGACCAAGCCGCCACCTTAGCGGCCCAGGGGAGTCTGAGCAAGGCGATCAATACTGCCGCTAAAATTGGCTCGGGTCGTGCTTTGTATTCTGAAGCGCGAACGGCGATCAATCGTTGGAATGCCCAACTAGATGCCATCTATGCCGCCCGGGAAGCGGAAGCGGCCCGCTCCTCCTATCAAGAACCGGCTCCGGTCTATCAAGAACCGGCTCCAGTCTATCAAGAACC
>NZ_JAFLQW010000357.1 GCF_017313335.1 Phormidium pseudopriestleyi FRX01
AAATTGGTCCAGCGGCAGAGTGACTATTGCCGCCATGAGGTTTGTTATCTGACCAAGATGGGCGATCGCCGCTGGATGGACGTTTATGCGAGGCTGAGACTCTCTCCCGATGGGACAATTATCGGCCTAGCCGGGACCCTGAACGATATCAGCGATCGCAAGAAAGTCTCCCAGCAATTGCAAGAAGCCAAAGCCGCCGCCGAAGCTGCAAACCGTGCCAAAAGTGGCTTTCTTGCCAACATGAGTCACGAACTGCGCACCCCACTCAATGCCATTATCGGCTACAGCGAAATTCTCCTCGAAGAATCCGAAGATTTAGGGTCTGAAGAATTTATCCCAGATTTGCAAAAAATCCAAATTGCCGGGAGACACTTACTCTCCCTGATTAACGATATTTTGGACATTTCCAAAATCGAAGCGGGTAAAATGGAACTCTATTTAGAAACCTTCGAGATCCAGACTCTCCTTGAGAATGTCATCGCTACCGCCAAACCCTTGATTCAAAAAAATAACAATACATTAGAATCAATCTGTCCACCTGATATCGGAACCTTATATGCAGACTTGACAAAAATCCGCCAAGTGTTATTAAACCTATTGAGTAATGCCGCTAAATTCACCACCCAGGGAACCATTACCTTTGAGGTCTCTCGGGACCTCTGCTGGATTCCTCAGCCCCCTTTGAATTCATCTCTAGGGGAGTCTGGGGACCTGATGGGGACGGATTCTACCCTGGAAACTCCGGCTTCCCCTGTCAACGGTGACCCTCTGGGGCCTCCGTCTCCCTGTATTATCTTTCGAGTGACGGATACGGGGATTGGCATGAGTCCCGAACAAATGAATCAAATTTTTAACGCCTTTACCCAAGCGGACCCTTCTACGACGCGCAAGTATGGCGGTACAGGTTTAGGATTAGCCATTTCTCAGCGATTCTGCGAGATGATGGGAGGTGAAATCTCTGTTAGCAGTCAAGTGGGAGTGGGATCCACTTTTACGGTCCGTCTCCGGACTGTCTCAGTTCAGCCTGACCCCTAATGCTCAATCGAGGCATTTTCCCTCGTTCATTCTCTTATGCGGATACTCATGTCGTAATGCGATCGCCTAAAACTCCTCTCAATCCGTTCTACTTTCTACCGGATCTCCAGGATCCCACGGCTAAGAGTACCTCCAATCGTCTCTTAAAGGCGATGAGGGGTTCCTAAAGGGTTGACCCGATTAACCCCGTCTGCGATTCCTATTTCGAGCCTGCTAGATTTTAAAGAGTCGATGCCATGAACCTTGACCAAGCCTCGGTGCTGGTAGTTGATGATGTTGAAGCCAACCGCGACCTCCTCTGCCGCCGCTTGAAGCGGCAAGGCTACCTCGTCAAAATTGCAGAAGATGGACTGAAGGCACTCGAATTAATCCGAGCGGAGCCATTCGACCTCGTGCTGCTCGATATTATGATGCCCCATCTTAATGGCTATCAAGTCCTAGAGGAAATTAAGGCCGATCCGAGTCTGCGCCATATCCCGGTGATTATGATTTCCGCTGTGGATGATATTGATAGTGTGGTCAAATGCATTGAATTGGGCGCAGAAGACTATCTCTTTAAACCGTTTAATCCGGTCCTGTTAAAAGCTCGGATTAGTGCCTCTTTGGATAAAAAACGCCTGCGCGACCAAGAACAAGCTGTTTTACAAAAATTACAAGATGAACAGGCTAAATCTGAACTGCTTTTGCTGAATATTTTACCCAAACCGATTGCGGAACGGCTGAAGGCCGGGGAACGGACGATCGCCGATAATTTTTCGGATGTGACGGTTCTCTTTGCTGATATTGTCGGCTTTTCCCAGCTTTCTTCTCATTTGTCTCCCCCGGAATTGGTGGAGTTTCTCAACCATATTTTCTCGTTGTTTGATGAGTTGGCGGATAAATATGGGTTGGAAAAAATTAAAACTATTGGCGATGCCTATATGGTGGTCGGGGGATTACCGATGCCTAGGCCAGACCATGCTCAGGCGATCGCGCAAATGGCTCTCGATATGCTCGCTGCCACCACCCAATTAAGAACGAATCATGGCGAAACCATCGCCATGCGGATCGGGATCAGTACCGGCTCGGTGGAAGCGGGAGTGATTGGAACTAAAAAGTTTAGTTATGACTTATGGGGGGATACGGTCAATACGGCTTCTCGAATGGAATCTCATGGCATTCCTGGACGAATTCAAGTGACAACTTCGACTTATGAATGTCTGGTTGATGATTTTTTATTTGAAAATCGGGGCATGATTCCCGTCAAAGGCAAAGGAGAAATGTTGACTTATTTACTAATGGGTAAAAAATCTATTGTTTAGTTTAATTTAAGCTGATACTTCTTTAAAAACCCTCGGGTTTTTCTATGTTTTAAAGCCATGAATCAAAGCCTGGAATCCGTCGGATTCCTCTCAAGGATGACTGCGCGATCCAGGATGAGATGCTCGGGCTCTTGACCTCAATCGGTTGCAGGGGCGATTGACTAATCTCCCCTGGCTTGAGGGTTGCTCAAGGGGCGATCGCCTCCCCAACCCAAACCTCTGTAGCCGGAGATCGCCCTAATTGTTGCTATTCTAGTACCTCGGGGACCATCCCCGGGTTCCCTAAAATTGGCGCAATGATTCCGGGGGGTTGAGGGGCGATCGGTCCTTAACCGGATTTATCCCCCACTACCAAAAATTAACCCACCCCTAGACAATTTATGGCCCCTTCCGAGTCAATCGATTGATGATTGGACAGTTCCTTGTTAAACTAACTGAGAATCACTGCCCACAACTATTATTGTTAACTTAATTCGGTAAGGCTAAGGCTATGACTAGGGGACTTTCAGTAAAGATTCGATCAATGGCGACAGCGCCGACTATTGCGCCGGACCAAGTTGGTCAAGTTACCCGACAACCGTATCCGAATTATAAGGTAATCGTGCTTAACGATGATTTTAATACGTTTCAGCACGTTTCCTCCTGCTTAATGAAGTACATTCCCAACATGACGAGCGATCTGGCTTGGGAACTCACCAATCAAGTTCACTTTGAAGGACAAGCTACAGTCTGGGTGGGTCCACTAGAGCAAGCTGAATTGTACCATCAACAACTCAGCCGCGCTGGATTGACAATGGCTCCTTTAGAAAAAGCCTAATCCGGGTAAAAGAATCAGGCGTCCAAGTTTAGGGTTCAAGATTAGGGGTTAACCGTTTACCCTTAAGATGAACCAGTAGGTTACATACTTAAGGAAAAACGCGAAATTTCTCCTCTAGGGTATCCAAGCTGATTTCCCGGCTGTACCAGCCTCGGATTGGTTCTCCAATATCAAGAAAACACTATTCTATCTATTTGGTAAAAATTTCATGAGAAAACATTCTGGCGCTCGATTGGTTCTGAATCACTCCACCCATATTCCGGGTTTAATCGCCATCCTGGAAAAGTTAACGGGTTGCATCGGCATTCAAACCATTACTCCTGGGGTGATTGGTCGAGCCAAAGGGCACTGTCCCCAGATGAAGTTAAAGATATCGGTTCCTATTTTGGGCGGATATAAGGTGATTGCCCGACAGGGAAAAACGGTGCAAGAAGTGTTTATCATCACGGAATTAAGTCAGCCGGACCTAGAAGGGGCGATCGCTTCATGCTTGTCCAAAAAATAGCCCCGGGGTCTGACTCTGCAAAACCCTATTCCCTGATGATTAGGTTTAAGGTCGGGTTCTTCCGCAAAATTCATTAAATTAAGACTCAAAGGCTGGAAAGCCGTGATTTTTCCTCAGATCCCCACTCCACTTCTGTTGACTTCTCCGTGAACTGGCTTGGTTCTACCTTCCCACTCTTTTTTTTAACTCTTTTTTTGGGTTTAGACCCTTTTATTTTGGTATTCAGTTTCAGATACACGGCTCTATAAACCACATGATAACTCACGTCAACCCCACATTCTTCTTTTAACCACGTTTGAATCTCTCCATAACTGGTAAATCCCTCATACTCCTCCAAATATTGCTTTAATTTTCCCATCGCTGCTGAGGGAATAGTTGTGGTTTTACCCGGGCTTTTGTAGGGTTTGAGTAATCCCTCTAATCCCGCTTGTTTGTACTTCTGAAACCATCGATAAATTGTTGAGGGATCTCTGACTAGCACGGAGGATAACTCTTGCAAAGTAGAGAGGGTTCCCGTTTTCAGTAAGTACAAAGCTTGCAGTCTTTCTTTCATTTGTACACTGGTCTGTTTATCCAGCAGATGTTTCAGTTCTTCTGAAGATTCCTGAATTTCTAGGTTGAGAGTTCGTGCCATTTGTATAAGTTTCTCGCTTCAGCCCAATTCCGTTGATTTCATGGGTTAATTCCATGCAGAGATAGCATAAAATTTTTTAATTCTAGCCTAGCCTACCCAAATCGGATCGTCAAGAGGTCCCGAGAATCAACAGGCGTTATCAAATCTCAATTCAGCAGGAGAAATGGACGGTCCAACCTAGAAAATTGAGTATATATCACTAAACAATTGACCATTTTTGTGATAAAATTCACCCACAACGGGTACAAAATTCGCCCGTTGCTCGCACTTGACCCAGGGATCTATTAAAATTAAGCAGATTTTATTAACAGTCCCTTCAGACGAACAGAAAATGAGCAATTCAGGGCGGGTTCCGATTTCTAAAAATAAGGGTTTTACCCCCGAACCAGACTGGAACTATGAGGTAACGGTGGCTCAAATTGAGGCGATCGTTGAACGAGTCGAATCGGGGGAACTGGAATTAGCTGAGGTTTTCGACCAATTCACAACCGCTGTTGAGTATTTGCGACAGTGCGAATCGTTCCTCTCTCAACGACAGCAACAGGTGAATATATTACTGGAAACTCTGGATGAGGGGAGTTTTAATTTTTGAAGGATGAGGGGGAACCATCTTGATGCAACCCCTAAAGGGGTGACTACAAACGTTCGTAGTGACTCCTTTAGGAGTAGTCCTGTCAAGTGTATTTGTAGGGGCGCAATGCGATCGCCATCAAGAGGGTTTGGAGACCAAACCCCTACATCCTTCTTCTAAGCAATACTGCCGCGTTTGCGGGTTTCTTTGTAGGAGGTGCCGACGTTTTGCAATCCGGCTTTAATCATTTGTTGTTCGAGAAGGGCAAAGAAACGAGCCCGATCGCCTCCCCGAACCACCGCTTGATTGTGGGCCTCAGCTAACACCACCGGATAGCCATACCCTTTTTGCACTTGGGACAGAACCATACTTAAAGCCATGTTTAACAGAGACGGATCTTTAGCAACCCAGGCAGGCATATCAATTCGGGCAATTTCTGGACCGACATGAAGGTAACAGAAATAAACTTGATGTTCTGGGGGATATAAATCCAAAATCCGGGAACAACTGCGCCACAGGGGACTCCGTTGTCCGGGTTCGAGTACAGAGGCCCATAATGTGGTATCCCGCAAGGGATCAAAGACTTGGCAGGGAGCCTTTTGGTCGTAGGGACGCAGTACGGAATCGGCCTCGATGGGACAATGACTAAAACAGTCGGGGTGAGGATGGGGACAGGCAGCTAATCTTAAGAAGCTGAGGGATTCACTGCTGCGGGAGGCACTGATATACCCCAGAATCGGGACGTTGACTTGCCGCATTTTTTCCCAAGCTTCTAAAATGGCCCCGAGGATGATCTGTCGAGCATCGGTGGGTAAGGGTTCGAGAAACCAGTAAATCAAGCCGCCATCGACCATCCCTAAAATAGGCGCTTCCGGGTGAGCAATTTGACCGCTGCCTGGGGTTCGCAAGGCAATGGCTAAATCGGCGAGGGCGATCGCCTCGGAAACCCCCCGTCGATAACCCATCCATTCTTCGGTTTTAATCCCCCATTGCCGAGAAATATACAGGTCCTCGGGTTTATAAAACACCTCCGGCAGACTATCTAACAGCGGGAGACGACTTTGGCCGTAATGGAGAATCACTCGACCGACATTAATTAAGTAACAGTAGGCAATTTCGTGATGGGACGGTGCAATCTGGGACCCATCAGTAGCGAGGACGGTTTGGACGTTGGGGGGAGTGGGGATGTAGGGGGTAAAGTCTAGGGGTTCTGCCGGGATAGCAACGGGAAATCCCATGCGATCGCGCCAGGTGTCTCTTTCCTGGATCAAATGCTCTTGCTCTCCTTGAGCTTTTTTCCGCAATTTTTGGGCGACTTCCAACCGTTGACGGGATTGTTCCGCTTCTCTGGAAAGATGTTCGCTGATTCCCTGCATTTGCCTGGCGATTTTGGTCAGATCTAGCATCCGTTCCCCCTGGGTATAAAATAGCCCGTTGTTGGTTTTGCTGTATTTATTTTATAGCCCAGGGTCGGACCCTTCAAGGATGGGGTCTGAGATTTAAGGCCAAACGGAACAGTCTTCACAGAAGCTGGACAAGGACAAGAGTTCTATGCCGGAATTGTAATTTGCTGAGGCCCGATCGCTAGGAGTATTATATCCCCAGTCTGCTAGATATAATTTGACCCCAGTCAGGTCGAGTTGTTTTTGGACCGATTCTAAGCTTTTTAAGCGGTCCTCTACAAACCAAATGGTTGGAGTTGGGGTAATTTTTCCCAGGAGTTCTCGCAGAATTTGGTGTTTGGGACGCTTGACATTTTTACCAAAAATGCAGTCTTCTGGGAGTTGGATGCCTTGTTGTTGCAGCAGCGATCGCACGAAGCGTTCTTCTTTGGTGGTGATGATCACCAGTTGCTGATGGTTCGCGAGATAGACATGGAGGCGATCGACTACTCCTGGATAAAACCGATGCAAACTCAACCAGTCGGTGAGGTCTTCTGCAATCCATTCATCCCGGATGCGATCGACGATCGCCGCTAAATCTGTCGGGTTTAGTGCTTCAGCGGTGACAATTTGCGAACAAATGGCGGGCCAGTCTTCTAAGATTTGGTCAGGGTTGGTTCCCAACAGGAGCGATCGCACTAGGACCGGCATCTCCCATCCCGTTTCGATCGCTGGTCTGAGTTGATAAAACAACGGCGCTATTTCTTCTGGGGGAAGGCGATCGCTATTCGGCCAGATTTGGCAATACGATCGCCAAGTGGTTTGGAAATATTCGATTAATCCGTCACAAATGACGCCATCAAAATCGAGGGCTAGAATTGTCGGAGGGTTAGACACAATCAGATTTGAGGGTAGAGAATCTCCTTGCCGATTTTCCCACAAATGGCGATCGGCTGTCCCAATTCATTCCAAAACAAAAGACCTACTTTTGCATAAAAAATAGGTCTTTTGTTTAGATGCTTGAACACTGATAGCAGACGCCTTAATTCAGTGATTTTCTAAACCAAACTCTGATTTATAGAATTGTAGTCAACTGGGGCGGAAGGATTCGAACCTCCGGATGCCTGGACCAAAACCAGGTGCCTTACCGCTTGGCGACGCCCCATTTCTCTGACCTTAAACATAGTAACAGATACCTGCCTGGTTTTGTCAACTGTTTTTAGAAACTTTTTTTTCAGGGGTCTTGGAGGAGATGGGGAAGCAGAGCCATGACACGGGCATTTTGCGGCTTAAGCGCCTAATCTGGGACTGGAGGCAGAGCCTCCTTATTTCACGTAGGGGCGCAATGCGCAGGCCCGGTCAAGGGCCTGCGCATTGCGCCCCTACAAATACACCTTGCACCTTGACAGGGCTAGGGTTTAAACCCTAGCCGGTTGTCGTGTAAGCCCCATTTTCCCCATAACCCATCAGGCGCAGCGACTTTTAACGTAGGGTTGTTTAGCGGGAATTTGAATTAAAAACTCAGTACCCTGGCCGGGTTCTGAGTCACA
>NZ_JAFLQW010000029.1 GCF_017313335.1 Phormidium pseudopriestleyi FRX01
CTAATGTGGCTAACTTTCCGGCTTTGATTTCTGGGGAGTCAGCATCAAAGACTTCATACACGGTTACTTCTTCGGATTTTCCTTTCACTTGGACGCGATCGATGCGGCGAATGGCATAGCGATCGCAATGGATTAACCGCGAATAAGTTTGTTCCGTAATTAACAGCGCTACCCCATAATTTTTCGTCAATCCTTCCACTCGCGAAGCTAAATTAACCGCATCACTAATCACCGTCCCATCCATGCGATTTTCTCCGCCTACGGTTCCTAGCATTAATGACCCTGTATTAATGCCGATGCCATTTCTAATGGGTGCAAAGCTACAATTCAACCGATGATGATTGTAATCAACTAGGCGATGCAGCATAGAAATTCCTGCTTTAACCGCATTATCCGCTTCCCCACTAAACAGGGCCATAATTGCATCGCCGATATATTTATCAATAAAGCCCGAATGTTCGGAAATCGCCGGTTCCATTCGAGATAAATAGGAATTAATAAACTTAAAGTTCTCTTCCGGGGTCATACTTTCACTCAGGGTTGTAAAGTCGCGAATATCCGAAAAGAGCACCGACATTTCTACCTGAACCTGATCCCCCAATTCCACCTCGACAATACTTGCCTTATTTAAAACCTGGAGAAATTGACGGGGAACAAATCGTTCGTAGGCTTGATTGAGTTGCGCTAATCGCTTTTCGTTGTCCCGAACCTCAGAGTAAAGTTTGGCATTTTGAATCGAAATCGCCGCTTGTCCCGAGAGCATCTTTAAGATTTCCACCCGTTCGGGAATAAAGGCCCCGGTGGTGCGATTGTTTTCTAAATAAACAATACTAACCAGCTTGCCGCCATCAATCAGGGGAACACAGAGGATAGATTGAATCTGATTGTTTTGAATATAGGAATCATTGGTAAAAGCACCCTCTTCGGTTGCATTATTTAAGACAATGGCTTCTTGAGTTCTAGCCACATAATTCACAATTGCCACCGCAACCCTGTCCGATTCAGTCAGGGGAATTGATTGCAAAACGGTGATGCGATCGCCATCAATCGTTCCCTCCGCTTCTATCCTCAATTGTCCCTGATGGGATAAAATCAAATAACCCCGTTGCGCGCCCGCATTCTCAATAGCAATTTTCATTAAACTAGAGAGCAATTTCTCTAAAACAATTTCTCCATAAATCGCCTGAGATGCTTTCATCATCGTTGATACATCCAGATGAGCCAGTAAATTAGCTGCACTGGCCGATATCGTTTTTTTTGTATCGGTAATTTGCCGATTTTCAGAAGTGAGTAAGTTATCATATAATTTCTCTAATTGCTTCACCTTAGCGACGGCACCCCAGAGTTGATAAAAATAGTAAGCTTCTTGCAAATAGGCTTTGGCAATTAATAGGTTTCGTTGGGTAAAATAGAATTTAGCCGCCCGTTCATAAATCAGGGCAGTCTCGGGGAGGCAATCCCGTTGTTGAGCCAAATTAAGGGCCGAATCGTAGCAGGCGGCAGCCCGTTGATTTTGGCCCAAGACTCGATACCGTTCTGCCTCAATTAACTCAAATTTATGAGCATTATTTATCCCAGCAGTCCGCGCCCATTTTTTCAATTTTTTCTGGTTTTTTCTCACTTTTTTGAGGAACATTTTTACGGATAAAGGGTCTGATTTCGCCGCAATATCCAACCGAATTAGAGAATCATAAAAATAAAAATAAATCACGACGGGAGATGCGGTCACTCCATCCAGATAAGCTTCGCACAGATTAGCTGATGTGAGCGCTTGTTCTAAATCTCCAAACAGATAACTGAGGATTAATTTATTAAAATATACATAACAAATCGCCGTCCGGTCATTCCGGTTTTCAAGTTCCGGCACCATGATTGCTTCATCAAAAGCGGTCCCTTGTAAGGTGCAAGGATCCGCAGATTTTCCCAGCAAGTTCAGGACTCCCTGATGAAAGACTTCTTGTAAATTCAAAACCCGCACCTGTCCCATTTCCTGAATTCGGGTGGCATAGGTGGCCATTTGTGATTCTAATGGGACTAATTCTTGCCCGCTCAACAAGGCATTATAGCAATAGTGACAAGCGGCATAAGCGGCATATTCCAAGTCTCCGTTTTCCAGCCCCATTTGGTACGCACCAAGGAGGGGTTTTAAGACGGAATTGAGGGGGTCAATCCAATGCTGAATTAAAGCGCCTACTACAAATTCAGTTCGGGCTTTAACATCTCGGGCATTCAGTTGAGCAAGAACCTTGAGGCAGAGTTGACCAAATTGATATCCAGTCTGCAATTGTCCCACGACTCCACAGAGAATTACCCCATAACTACTATAGGCATAAGCTGATTCGGAACTGTTGCCCCATTTAATTGATAAGGTGACATTTTTAAAGACAATCAGGGGGAACATTAAGGGGGCGGCAAAATAGGCAGATGAGGTGATTTTACCGAGGATACTCATGGCGGCTTTGGGATAGGCATCGGTCATCAAGGGCAGATCTACTAAGCTGGGGATGGGTTTAAATCCGATGGCTAATTTGGTCTGCAACAGACCCCATAAAACATGGCCGGTGTGAGGATTGCTAGGGAGTTTAACGCCTAGGAGTTTCAAGACTTTTAATCCAATGGCGATCGCCTCATTAAATTGACTCTGGGCATTATAAGCCAGGATTTTTACCTCATAGACTTCTACGGTATCTAAAACTGTTTTAGCCTGACTCAAAACCACTTCTATCATTTGGTCCATTAAGGCAAAATCTGCATTCAAATAAGCCACTTCTGCGGCCTTTGCATACAGAGATAAAGTTAAAGAATAATGCTGCTGCCAACTGTCCTGTTCTAATAAATTTATCCCCACTTTTAAATAAGTCAAAGCGGGTTGATAGGCTGCCGATAGTTTAGCCTTTTCTCCGGCGATGAGATTTAATTCTGCCCATTCATATTTTTGCTGGGATTCGGTGATTAACCCTAGGGCAAAATTAAATTGATTCACCATGTCAAAGATTTTTTCTTCCCGGCGATTGGGGGGAGTATTCTCCAGGAGAATTTGTCCAATATCTCGATGAACCCGAGTCCGTTTGGCGTCCGGAATCAAAAAATAAGCCGCCTGTTGAATGCGATCGTGAACGAATTGATAAATCAGGGCCGGATATTCCTTCCGAGGTAAATTACAGTAGGAATAATCCTCCTCCTCGGTCAAAATTAACTCGATTTCCCCTTGATTCATCCCAGGCATGACTAAATTTTCCGCAACCGCTGCCTTTAAATCCTCAACAGTTTTTTTCAAAGATTGCTGACTGATTAATTCTAATAGATTTAAGTCAAACTCATTTCCAATACAAGCGGCTAATTTTACTAATAATTGAGTCGATTCCGGTAGCTTCTGAATCTTACCTGTCATCAGTTCTACCACATTATCCGTAAAATCTATGGCCTTAATTTGCCCTAAATCCCAGAACCATCCGACCTTACCCTTGCTTAGGTTTTCTGGAGAATCAGGGAGGACAAAGGGGGCATCAAGACCCTCAGACGCTTGGGTTCTAAACTGTAGCAGTCTTTCTGTATAAAGAGACTTTAAAAACTCATTCATAAAAAAGGGATTGCCTCCAGTTTTAAACTGAACTAACTCCGCCAGTTCCATCACCGCTTCTGGAGTAGATTTCAGGGTATCGGCAATTAATTGGGCAATCGTTGGCAACTCTAAGGGAGACAGAGAAATTCGCTCAATAATTGCTCCATTTTTAGTCAGTTCATCCACCATTAACTCCAGGGGATGACCCCCAGATACTTCATTATCTCGATAGGCCCCAATTAAAAAAAGTCCTGGGATTGCACCTGCCACCAATCGTTGAATTAAGTTTAAGGATGCCCCATCTGCCCACTGTAAATCATCAATAAATAAGGCTAAAGGATGTGCCGGTTGCGTAAAGACTTTAATGAAATTTTGAAAGACTAAATTAAAGCGATTTTGGGACTCATTGGGTCCTAGGGTGGGGACCGGGGTTTGTTTGCCAATAATTAATTCAATTTCTGGGATGACTTCCACAATCACTTGACCATTAACCCCTAATGCGGTTAAGAGTTTGTCCTGCCATTGCTTGAGTTGAGGTTCACTTTCAGTTAATAGGTATTTGATTAACTGTTGTAGCGATCGCACCAAAGCACTATAGGGAATATTCCGCTGATATTGGTCAAATTTCCCGGAAATAAAATATCCCCGATGAGCAGTGATGGGTTTGTACAGTTCTTGTACCAAAGCTGATTTGCCAATGCCGGAATATCCAGCAATCAGCATCAGTTGACTTTGCCTCTTTGCCCGTTCAAAGGCTGAAATTAAGGTTTCAATCTCTGCCTCTCTGCCATAGAGTTTTTGAGGCAGTTGAAACTTATCCGAGATATCCTGCAGCGCAATCGGGAAGGGAGAAATTTGTCCAGTGTTCTGGAGTTGCTGCCAACAGAATTCTAAATCTGCTTTTAATCCGTAAGCACTTTGATACCGTTCTTCCCCCGTTTTGCCATCAGTTTGAGGATAATTTTCGAGAGAACCGGCGGAATCTTTTCGATTCCCCGTTCCAAAAATTTCCCATCTGCATGAAGCTTTTCCACTTGCAGATGGGGGGGGATGGGCTGTTTAGCAATATGACAGTGGATTAATTCTAAAGGGTCGGTACTTTCAAAGGGTAATCGGTGGGTCAGCAGTTCATAAAAGGTGATTCCCAAGGAATAAAAGTCACTGCGATAGTCCACACAGCGATTCATTCTGCCGGTTTGTTCTGGAGATAAATAGGCGAGAGTCCCTTCCAGACTATTGATATTTTTGAGCGTCGTATTTTCTCGGGTTAATTGGGTGGAAATTCCAAAATCAATGATTTTAATCTGTCCGGTAGTGGGGTTCAAAACAAGATTACCGGGGTTAATATCTTTATGAATAATATTGGCAGCGTGAATCTGGGCCAGGGCCTCGGTGGTTTTAATCGCAATTTGCAGAAATTCGGATAAGGTAAATTGGCGATGCTGCATCCAGTAACTTAAAGATTCGCCTCCAAAATCCTCAATCAACATGACGAGGCGATTTTGATATTTTTGCAAATCATAAACTTGAACGACCCCTGGCACGTTGAGAGATTTAGTAATTTCATACTCCGTGCGATAGCGAATCAGTTCTTGAGCAGTTGGATAATTTTCTTTCAGTAATTTGAGGATAATAGATTGATTATCTTGTTCGCGAATCCCTCGATATAAGAGAGAGTTAGAACTTTCATAGATTTGCACTTGAACGGCAACACCAGGAAGAGTCAGCATAATTACAGGGTCGCTAGAATGCTATCAAATTTGAGGGAATGCCGGGGCGATCGCCGGTCGAACCCCATCCACATTACAACGGGACTAAAATGAGCAAATATACCGTTCGGAACCAACCGTCCCTTATCCGTACAGTAGGTCCAAGCACAAAACTGCATTAAATATCAGTCTTAAGGTAGATGCGGATTAATCAATTAACTCAACTAAAACAACTATTCAAATTAAGTTAGGGTCACGACTTACGCTTTCTCTGAGGGAGAGGCAATTCATGTACTGACCCTACTCGGGAGGGAAACATCAATAAACTGCAAACCTAAAATAAAGGACCCTCGTGAACCCCAAGGGAATTGCTAGTTTGAGTTTAATTTTGTCGCTAACCTGAACCAAGGCAAGTGCTTTCTAGAATAGCTTATCTGTTCTGGGAATTTTGAGGCGATCGCCCCTTTAATCCGGGGTAATGATGCCAATTTCCCCGGTAACTGATTCTCTGTGATTGAAACTTCCTGAGTCGCCATTTTACCCCAGGGAACCGACAAGTCTCAATTAAGGATGATGCGGACGTTGAGGGCGATCGCCATAAATCTGGGCCACGCACTCTTGAAACAACTGTGCAGACTCTGCAAACTTCCCGGCATCATAAAGGGATAATGCTTCTGTAAATCGCCCTAAAGTGGCTAATTTTCCCGCTTTCATTTCCTCTGAGTCAGCATCAAACACCTCATAAACCGTCACCGCTTCCGATTTTCCTTTCACCTTAACTTTTTCAATCCGGCGAATGGCATAACTTTCCCGTTGGGTCAATCGGGAATAAGTTTGGTCCGTAATTAATAGCGCCACTCCATAATTTTTCGTCAATCCTTCCACTGATCCTCCGGGGTCATGGTTTCACTCAGGGTCGTAAAATCCCGAATATCAGCAAACAGAACCGACATCTCCAACTGCACCTAATTTCCGAGGCAATGCTTGTTAAAAAGTGACTTAATTTAAAGATAATAATGGGGTTAAATTAAGGGATTTTGGACGGTTTAAAAATAGGGTATTAAAGCATTGTATCAGGATATATAGCGGTGACCACCGTTATTCGCGTACATCTTGGGAGTGCGTTCGCGTAGCGTGTGCGTTAGCACACGCTACGCGAACGCACTCCTTTAAATGTCTGTACGCGAATGAGTCTGGTCACCGCTATATAGCCAGTCTAAATGAATTTGCGAATGGACCCTCACCCCTTTCTCGTCGGCGGCCCAAAGCGGGAGAGGCCTGTCCTGAGCCCTGAGCCCTGAGCCCTGAGCCCTGAGCCCTGAGCCCTGAGCCAGTCGAAGCCTCGAAGGGGGTCGAAGGGTCGAAGCCTGTCCTGAGCCCTGAGCCAGTCGAAGCCTGTCCTGAGCTTGTCGAAGGGGGTCGAAGGGGGTCGAAGGGGGTCGAAGGGGGTCGAAGGGGGTCGAAGGGGGACGGGGGTGAGGTTTGAAACTGCTGCAAGACTGGCTATATAGCGCGTCTAAATGAATTGGACATAAAGAAAGCGAGCAAGATGTTTGTGCGTTCCGCACAGGCGGCGCCAACGCACTCCTAGGGTTTCGGGCTTGGAGCCATTGTCAAAATGATTTAGGGTCGCTATAGCGGTTCGGTGGACTCATTCGCGTACAGACATTTAGAGGTTGCCTTTTTTACCCCGCTTCCCCGGCATGATAGGAACTGCGGACCAAAGGACCCGATCGCACATGAGAAAATCCCATTTCTCGGGCGATCGCCCCTAACTCCTCAAACTCCTCCGGCGTCCAATACTTCTGCACCGGCAAATGTTCTAAAGAGGGCCGCATATACTGCCCCAAAGTCAGGCGATCGCAATCCACCGCCCTTAACTCCTCCAGCGCCTCAATAATCTC
>NZ_JAFLQW010000284.1 GCF_017313335.1 Phormidium pseudopriestleyi FRX01
AACGGGTTTCTAAGGTGGTGTTAGTCGCACCGACTTGGCTGGGACCCCTGCGGATTATGGGAGTACCAGAACCTGTGCGAGATTTTGTGAGAGAGACTGTGCGAACTCCAGGGATTGGTGAGTTTCTGTACGACTTGAATACTCATCCGGGATTTCTGGAATTTATGTATAAACAGCACGTTTTTGTGGACCCGGCCAAGTTGACCCAGGAATTTATTGCTCAAAAGCGGGACAGTACCCAACACCCCGGGGGGAGATTTGCCCCGGTGGCCTTTGTCACGGGGACTCTGGATCCGGCAGGCGATCGCCCTCAAATCTTGGCCCAATTTCAACCCTTACCCGTTCCCGTGAAGGTGATTATTGGCAGTTTGGCCCCCTCGGGTTCCCAATCGGTGATGGAGGCAGTCGCCCAACTGCCTGGGGTGGAATCGTCGCGGGTTGCCGGTTCCCTGGGAATGCATGAAGAATTTCCGGATGCGGTGGTTGAGGCGATCGGCGACTTTTTATAATCTTGGGCTGTTGGCGATGGACCCGACTCTGTGGGCTACTGTTTCAGTTAATCTTGAAACTTGCCAATAATAGGCTGTTGCCTGTCCGCGTTCTTCTGTACTCAATCCTTGACATTCGGATCGGTGGTGGCGAAACCGACTCCCCTGCGGTTAATTTCGAGGCCTATAACCCCGGATTGCCCTGGGTTTAACTCGATTTAACCCGATTTAACTCTCAATAAGGTTAAATAATGTTACAAGAATTTTTATCAGGATTAAAACTGTGGTATAAAAGATAAGGAGGAAGTGGAGTTATTCCCACTTCAGCAACCCCTTTGTTCTGTAAACGGGTAAATTTTGACAAAATTGGAGCGTAAAGAGATGCTAGAATGCAGTCTACGGGTTTAAATCAAGCGGAAGTGGCTCCCTGAATATCCTCCACAAGGATATGAATCGGGCTGATGATTGGTCATTTCAGATACAGTATTTAATTTTCAAATGAGAATAAGGTAGGATTTTCCTATCTCGTTATCAATAAAAATTCTCAATAGATAGAGGTAGACCATGAAAGGACTCGGGATGTTGCACAAGGCACAGGGATATCGGAATCCAAAGGGGACCTGGTTTAGTTATTTTGGGGCCGAGACTCGACCCCACCGAACCGAGGAGATTTCCCCGCCTTGCAATCCCAAAGAGGGTATGGGGGATAGTCCTTTATCCCAGGCCCAAGCGGGCGATCGCCTGCGAGTGACTCAAATCAATGGGGGGAGTTCCCTGAAAACGTATCTCGCAGAAATGGGAGTGAGAGAGGGAACCGAATTAGTCGTCATCGATCGCAGCGCCAGCGGATCAACGATTGTAATGATCGACGAGTGCCAGATTGGGTTAGGGGCGGGGATGAGCGAAAAGATCCTTTGTGTTCATGCCACCCCAGGTTACCCAGAGGGCCGGAAACCCCACCCCGGGCTAAAAACTCGGTTGCGAGAGATTGCCGTCGGTGCGAAAGGACGAATTCTCGGCTATGAATCCACAAACCGCTGCTATAAGCGCCGACTGCTTTCGATGGGATTGACCCCGGGAACTGAGTTTAAAATTATCCGCCACGCACCCCTGGGCGACCCTACGGAAATCAAGGTACGTGGATTTAGCCTGACCCTGCGCAAAGACGAAGCCGATACACTCTGTATAGAAAAGGTAGACCGATGAAGCACCCGATTATTGGCCTGTTAGGTAACCCGAACTGCGGGAAAACCTGTTTATTCAATGCCTTGACTGGATCGAACCAGCGCGTCGGCAACTGGCCGGGAGTCACGGTAGATCGCAAAGATGGCACTTATCGCGATGGCAATCGTGAGATCACCGTGGTGGATCTGCCCGGGGTCTATTGCCTGGATGCGGAAGATGATGAAACGGGATTGGATGAACTGGTGGCCCGGGATTATCTATTGTCCGGGGAAGCGACGGCGATCGTTAATATTGTAGATGCCTCCAATTTAGAGCGAAATCTCTATCTGACAACGCAATTAATCGAGATGCGTGTCCCGATGGTGATTGCCTTGAATATGATGGATATGGCCAAAGAACGGGGGATTAACATTGATCCGGTGCTGTTGTCCGAACGCTTAGGCTGTCCCGTGATACCGATTGTGGCCACAAAACGGGAGGGGTTGAGTGCATTGCGCGATCAGGTCGCCCAACAAGTAGACCGTCCCACCCTGCCTCACGCTTGCGTCCCCTATCCGGCGATTCTGGAACAAGCCTTTCTGGAGATTGAAACAACGATCAAGGATCGAAAAATCAGCGTTGCGCCGCGATGGGCCGCCCTCAAACTGTTGGAATACGACGATCGCGGCGCATCGGTTTCCACGGATACCGAACTGGACCGGATCATTGTCACCCACCGTCGCAAAATTCATCAGGTTCTGGAGGAAGACCTCGATATTATTATTGCAGACAGTCGGTATAGTTACATTCACCAAATTATCCAAGGGGTGACCGAACGCCAGGGAGAATTGGCTGAAAATATTACCGAAAAAATTGATCGGATTGTTCTCGATCGCTGGTTGGGCATTCCCATCTTTTTGGGGGTGATGTATATGATGTTTTTGTTTACCATCAACATCAGCAGTGCCTTTATCGACTTTTTTGATATTCTCACTGGGACTATCTTTGTAGAAGGATTCGGCAGGTTCCTGGCCGGTTTTGACACTCCGGGATGGTTGGTGGCCCTGTTAGCCGATGGCGCAGGAGGCGGGATTCAAACGGTTTCTACCTTTATTCCAGTCATCGGATTCTTGTTTTTGTTCCTGTCGGTTTTGGAAGATTCAGGGTATATGGCCCGGGCCGCCTTTGTGATGGATCGGTTCATGCGGTTTGTGGGACTGCCCGGGAAATCCTTTGTCCCAATGTTGGTGGGATTTGGCTGTAATGTGCCGGGGATTATGTCCAGTCGCACCTTGGAAAATCCGCGCGATCGCCTCCTAACCATCGCCATGAATCCCTTTATGTCCTGTGGGGCGAGGTTACCCGTCTATGCCTTATTTGCTGCTGCATTTTTCCCCGTCGCCGGTCAAAATATTGTCTTCGGGTTATATCTGATTGGCATACTTGCGGCGGTCGTGACTGGGTTAGTGTTGAAGCAGACTCTGTTGCCGGGGAAACCCTCCACCTTTGTCATGGAACTGCCTCCATATCACCTTCCCAGCTTGCGAGGGGTGATGATTCATACCTGGGAACGCCTCAAAGGTTTTATCTTGAAAGCGGGTAAAATTATCATCATTATGGTGATGGTCCTGGGGGTGTTAAATTCCGTGGGGGTTGACGGGTCCTTTGGTAACCAAGATAGCGATCGCTCCTTGCTGAGTGTCACCAGTCAAGCCATTACTCCAGTATTCTCACCGATGGGAATCGAGCGCGATAACTGGCCCGCCACGGTGGGAATTTTTACCGGGGTGTTTGCGAAAGAAGCGTTAGTGGGAACATTGGATTCTCTGTATAGTAACATGGCGCGACAACGGGCGATCGGCCAAGAAGAAGCGACGGAAGACGAGTTTAACTTTTGGGGACAAATCCGGTCAGCATTTGCCACCATTCCGGCCAATTTAGCCGAGGTTCCTGGGGCATTGCTCGACCCCCTCGGTTTGAATATCCAAGACTCGTTAGAAACTGACGAGGTAGCCGCACAAACGGCAATGGTCACGGGTACCTTTGGCGAAATGAACACTCGCTTTCAGGGTCAAGCCAGTGCTTTTGCTTATCTGTTATTCGTCCTCTTATATTGCCCCTGCGTTTCGGCCATTGCTGCTATCCATCGGGAAACCAATCTGCAATGGACCTTGTTTGTGGCATTATGGACGACAGGATTGGCTTATGGTGGCGCTGTGATCTTCTATCAAGTCGCAACCTTCTCACAACACGCGATCAGCTCTTTAGGGTGGATTGTGGGGATGGTACTATTTGCTGTTGCCTGTTTAGTCCTGATGAGAGTCTCCCAACCCCTTGTATTCGCTAAGAAGTGAAGGCGATCGGCAGCAGAAATAGCAGCTTGAGCGAGGAGTTAGGATTGAGGTCAATTTGTTTACGCAATCCCTTGATTCTAACGAACTCGCTAACAGTTTTCAAAGGGGAGCATCTGATGTTTGGACAGTCTGCCCTCATCCCCCACCAGCCCCATTCTCCCAAAAAGGGAGAAGCCCTCACCCT
>NZ_JAFLQW010000299.1 GCF_017313335.1 Phormidium pseudopriestleyi FRX01
TAGCTTGGTCTTAAAGCTCTTCACTGACTTTTTTTAACTCCTCAACCATCTTTTTGTTCGGGTGACGGAGGCTATCATAAAGACTAGCAAAGAACAATGTAGATGGTGATACTCTGCATAATTTTTGCGACTTCGGCAATCCTAAACTTGCTCATAACCTTATAATAGCATAAAAAATGAGTAAGTTTAAACAGCTTTAGTCAGAAATTTAAACTCTGTCTCCAACCCTACCTCGGATGAATGAGCGATCGCCCCTTTTTCAGTTGCGGGTCATCCGTTTTTAGCCAAGATTTGTTAAAGAGTTCCAGACATAGCGCTGTTTCATCCAGTTTCCGGGGGGATTCCCGGACTGATTCGCCGATTAAAAGCAAGAAGGAAGATTTACTTCGGAGTCTTAGTTCAAAAAACAAAGGATAAAATGCAAGTATCAACCTTCACCACCCCAACTACCCCAGCAGCTTTGTGATTCCTTCGCGCTTACTCCGGCAACATTCTCGCAATCGCCAGACCGCTCTGGCCATCATTCCTTTAGCTAATGAAGCAGCGACTTTTGACGCCTATCGACTCTTACAGTATCACGGGATTTCCCCGGAACATCTGGCGATTGTCGGTCAAGGGTACAGTTCTCCGGCTCGTGTGGGTTTATTAGAACCGATGCAAATTGCGGTGGACCAAGCTCGCCGTTTTTTGATGGTGTTTGCCACAATGGGGTTCCTGGTGGGTTCGGCGTTGGTTTTGGCCTTCCACCTGGGACTGATTAACCCTTTGGGTTTTAACGCTCTGTTGCTCATTCCAGGTGTGGTGGCGATCGCCGCTATTTTGGGCGCAATGGTGGGTGGGTTAATTGGCTTTTTGGGAGAAGGGTCTACGGTAGGCGTTTATCATCATCATCTGCGCCAGGGCGGGTATTTGTTGATGATTGAGGGGTCCCAACAGCTAGTGACCCTGGGTGAACAAGTGCTTAAACCATACGCCACTCCCAAAGCGTTTTAATCGGCTTGATAGTCTCCCGATTTGCCCCCCGTCTTGCTCTCTAGGCGGATATTTTCGATCGCGATCGCCTTCGATAACGCTTTCGCCATGTCATAAAGAGTCAGTGCCGCCACCGAGACTGCCGTTAACGCTTCCATTTCCACTCCCGTTTCCGCTTTGGTCCTGACTTCGGCGAGAATCCGATAACCGGGAAGCTCCTCGTCGGGCAAAATCTCTACATCAATTTTGTGCAAGGGTAGGGGATGACACAACGGAATCAAACCCGAGGTTTGTTTCGCTCCTAAAATTCCCGCCAGTCTCGCCGTCCCTAAGACATCTCCCTTGGGTGCATTACCGGCTTGAATCTTGTCAAACGTGGCCCGATCCATCCGGACCTGTCCCGACGCGATCGCCTGTCGATGGGTGACTGTTTTTTCCGACACATCCACCATTCGCGCTTGTCCTTCAGCGTCCAGATGGCTTAACTGATAAGGGTTTGGGGAATTTTCAGATTTTTTTTGAAAAGGGGGTTTCATTTTCCAAAAGCCTGTGCTAGTATTATTAAGCGGTAAGGGCTTGTAGCTCAGTGGACTAGAGCACGTGGCTACGGACCACGGTGTCGGGGGTTCGAATCCCTCCTAGCCCGTTTTAAAAATTTAAACAAATTTGGGGTGTTGAGTTAGATATATCTAATTTGAGCACCCCAAATTTTTTTGACCTTGCTTAGGATAATTTTTGCAGGGCATAGAGGTCGCGATCTCGACCCAGGGCAAATTTCAGAGATTGGCGTAAGTTCATGTTGGACTGGGTGACAAAGATCCCCAATGCTACGAACGCCATAATCGAGGCGATCGCAAAAATATTTCGATAGCCTAAATCTTCCGCCAGAACCCCAAAAATTGCCCCTGCCAGAGCGATCCCCAAATCAAACCCGCCAATACACATCGCAAACAACCGCCCCCGTTCCCGGGGTGCACAGCGGTCTGCAACTAGGGCCACCATCATCGGCAAAAACGTTCCGGCAGCACATCCTTCTACCGCCCCAGCCAGTAAAAAATCCCGGCTATCCTGGGCCGTCCACAGCAGGACCATTGCTAGACAGTAGGCCAGCAAACCCCCGGAAATAAATAATCCCCGTCCGTAACGGTCCGAGGCGCGACCTGTAACCAAACGCATACTAAAACTAACCGTAGCCGCTGCGGTATAAAACCATCCCGGATTAAAATCGCTGGCGGTCTCCTTAATAAACAAGGGGACAAAGGTCGCCACCGACCCAAAAACTAGCCCAATTTGCAGCATCACCAGGGCGGGAATTCGGACACGAGGACTCCATAACAGCCGCCAAAATGAATCCGCTGTGGCGTTGGGATTTTGCGAGTCTTTGCCAAATGCTGGTGAGGTTAAATCATCCCGAAGGGGTTCACTGACGAAATAGAGCAATAGGAAACTGAGCAGTCCCAATCCAAATGCCATGACAAAGAGGGGGGGGTAACCGGCAGCTTCCAGTAAAAACCCTCCGAGGGCCGGTCCGATCGCCACCCCTAGGGGCGTCACCAAACTCATATACCCAATCAATTCCCCTCGATTGCGATCGGGCGCTAAATCGGTGATTAAGGCACTGTAAGCGGTGGTAAAAGCGGCGATACTAATGCCGTGAAATGCCCGTAATGCCATCAACAGGGGAATCGAATCAACGAAGAGATATCCTAACGGGGCGATCGCCGCCACAGCAGTCCCCAACCGTAATACGATTTTGCGACCCCGGCGATCGCTCAGAGGTCCCAACCAAGCCCGGGAGGGCAGTAAACCCAGGGCAAATGCTCCCATCACCAAACCGATTTGTCCTTTGGTCCCTCCAATATGCTCGACATAAAGCGGCAGTGTCGGCAGCAATGAAGCCAGAGAAGCCCAAAACAATAAGCCTGCGGCAAATAATCCAAACAGGCTATGGCGACGCTGCGGCTCTATCTCTAAAAATACCTTCAAAACCTTAGTTCCTTTTCTTCCACTGCAACAAATGACTGAGCTAGGGCATCGGTCCAGTAACGAGAAGACAAACCCGGTCCTTGGACCAAATTCCTCCCAAAAAAGCAGCAACGAAAAGCCCAAAAAGCCGGTGTCTTGTCCCAAGGATCTCATTCTGTCCCGATACCCGAGGAAGCCGCAATCTGCCGCCCCCCTCTTTCATGCTACTGATTTTTCCGCAGTTTGTTAAAGAATGTTAAGATTTCGACGCTTCAGGTGTCCGAGTCTTGAGGCAAATAACTTTCTAAAACTCGCCCTGCACCCCGGAGTTGTTGATAATAGTGACGACTGACGGGATCATCGCTGTTTTCAGATAGGACATCGATGCCGATGCCGTTGCGCCCCCCTTTTTTCCCGGAACTGTGAATATAACGACCCTCCCCTAGATAAAGGCCAACATGGGTGGCTTTTTCTGGCGGTCCGAAAAAGACGAGATCCCCCGATCGCACTTCGCCGAGGGGAATGGGTTGGGTAAAGGCTTCCTGTTGATAGGCATCCCGAGGTAACCAAACTTGAGCGGTCCGGAAGGCAGCCTGCATTAATCCAGAACAGTCATAGTTGGGGGCGACGGTCCCTCCCCACAGGTACTGATTGGGGACGCTCATGGCTTGGTGGGTAAAGGCGATGATGGCGGGAATCTGCGGTTCTATCTGGGTGCGGTCCAAGGCGATCGCCTGGTAAGGGGACTCGGCTAATTCCAGATTCTCCAAATCCGTGAGTGCCACCCATCCGGGATAGTCATCTTCACATAACTTGACCCCCACGGCCCCCTCCGTCGGAGGCAGGACAATTCTCAGCAAACGACCCACGGATGCCTGAGTTGCCACGGTCTCGCACTGCGGGGAATCATAGAGATTGAGATCGACTCGGCATTGATATTGCGGTGCATCGGACCCTTTAGAAGCTAGATTAAATTGAAGCTGATTTAGAGAAACCATTGTTAGAATTGACACTCCCACGTCTAAAGAGCGTTGGATTCTTTAAGAGTCCAGAATCTGAACCTTAAGGGCGTAGTCAAAGCACCCCTACTGACTCCACTAAGATTAAATCCCAGTGTTACCGCTACCTTTCTTAAGATATTTGCTGCCCCATTACAATCAGCATTGACATACAA